>SYAK01000228.1 GCA_005788935.1 Pseudomonadota bacterium | reverse complement strand
GATCCATGCCTTTGGCTGCACCCGACAACCCGCGGAAAATATTACCGCCGCCAACAACGACCGCGATCTGAGCACCCGCTTCAACCGCTTCGGCGATGTCGGCCGCCAAGCGATCGCACACGCTCATATCGATGCCGTAGGCGCCTTTGCCCATCAGCGCTTCACCCGACAGCTTCAACAGCACTCGCTTGTAACGCAACGACTCGACTTGCATGAGCTTCTCCCCGTGGTGACGGCGGAATCGGATTCGGCGGATATGAAAAAGGGCATCGCCTTGCCGACGATGCCCTCTCCCGTGCCCCTTGCAGGAGCCTCAGGCGAGGCCGGCCTGCTTCGCGACCTCGGCCGCGAAATCGTCCTGGCGCTTCTCGATGCCCTCGCCGAGCTCGAAACGGACGAAGCGGCGGATCGAGATCTTCTCGCCGATCTTGGCGGTGATGTCGGCCTGGACCTGCGACACCGTCCGATCGGGGTCCTTCACGAAGGCCTGGTCCATGAGGCAGCTCTCCGCCTTCCACTTGGCGATGCGGCCCACGACCATCTTCTCGGCGATGTGGGCGGGCTTGCCCTCCTCCATCGCCTGACCCTTGAAGATCTCTTCCTGCTTCGCGACGACCGCGGGGTCGAGCTCGTCGGACTTCACGACCATCGGCTTCGCGGCCGCGATGTGCATCGCGACGTCGCGGGTGAAGGCCTGGAAGTCCTCGTTACGCGCCACGAAGTCCGTCTCGCTGTTGACCTCGAGCAGGACGCCGATGCGCCCGCCCTGGTGGATGTAGCTGACGACGAGCCCCTCGGCCGCGACGCGCGCGCCCTTCTTGTCGGCGACGGCGAGCTGCTTCTTCTGCAGGTGCTCGGCGGCCGCGTCCATGTCGCCGTTGCACTCGGCGAGGGCCTTCTTGCAGTCCATGAAGCCCGCGCCAGTGCGATCGCGCAGGACCTTGACGGTGTTGGCGTCGATGTTCATCTGTCTCGCTCCTTCGAGGAAGAGGCCCGCGACGTCAGGATGTCATCGTGACGTCGCGGGGTTGCTTGCGGTTCGGAACGCTTCGGGGCCTCAGGCCTCGACTTCGCCCTTCTTGACGACGTCGACCTCGCCAGCCGCCTGCGGGGCGTACTCGCGCTGGAAGGACTCCTTGTGCATCGCGGCGCCCGCCAGATAGGCGTCCGTGATGGCCGTCGTGAAGAGCGTCAGCGCGCGGATGGCGTCGTCGTTCGACGGGATCGGGAAGTCGACGAGGCTCGGGTCGCTGTTCGAGTCGACGAGCGCGATGACCTTGAGGCCAAGGCGGCGGGCCTCCTGGACGGCGAGGTGCTCCTTCACGGTGTCGATGACGAAGATCGCCGCGGGCGTCCGCTTGAGCTCGCGCATGCCGCCCACGTTGCGGGCGAGCTTCTCGAGCTCGCGCTCGAGCGAGTTGACTTCCTTCTTGACGAGCTTCTCGACGTTGCCGACCGAGAGGAGCTTCTCGATCTCTTCGATGCGCTCGATCGAGGTGCGGATCGTCTGGAAGTTCGTCAGCATGCCGCCGAGCCAGCGGTGCACGACGAAGGGCTGGCGGGCGCGGGCCGCCTGCTGCTCGATGATCTCCTGCGCCTGGCGCTTCGTGCCGACGTACAGGATGCGGTTGCCGTCACGGCCGACCTTCGAGGCGAACTCGATGGCGTTGCGGAGGCAGTCGACCGTCTTGCGCAGGTCGATGATGTGAATGCCGTTCTTGGCGCCAAAGATGAACTTCTTCATCTTGGGGTTCCAGCGGTGAACCTGGTGGCCGAAGTGGACGCCGGCCTCGAGCATGTCGCGCATGCCGATCGTGTTGCTCATGGGATACCTTCAGGGTGCTTTTCGTTGGCCTCCACCCCCACGGAGCCGCCGACTGGCGGACCCCACGAAATGCGCGGGAGTGTGCGGATTGGCGCTGCGAGGAAGGTCGGAGACGGCCCACCTCGACGCGCGGCCGCGGGTGCTAGCACGCGTGGTCGCGACCCGCAAGGCCTCCGTGCGACGTCAACGGGCCGCGAGCCCGGCTAGCGCGGTCAACGCCATGGCGCGGGCAGCCATCGCGCGGGCGACAGGCGTCCAGCCTCGGGTGAGGCGGCTCGTGTCGGCGAGGCCGCGGGCCGCCGCGATGACCTCGACGAGGGCGGGGCCGAAGCGGGTGAGACGGAAGTGGCCGACGACGCGGATGGCGGGCAGCACGCGAGCGAGGTCATCCGACGCGAGCCGCGCGAGGAGGTCGGCATCGAGGGCGCCCGGCTGGCCGGGCATGGGCGGTGTGGCGGCCGGGTCGGGCAGCGCGGTCGGCGGTGGGATGGGGGTCGTGTCGAGGGCGGCGCCGAGGGCCGCGAGGGCTGCCGCGTCCGGCGCATCCGGCCCAGCAGCCTCGCGCCAGCCTGCGTACAGGGCCCGCGCGGCCGAGAGCGCCTCCGCCCGGTCGCCGCGACTCCAGGCCGCGAGCGCCTCACGGTGGCGCGTGTGCAGGCTGCCGTAGCAGGCGCCGAGCGTCAGGGCCAGGAGCGCGATGCGCATCACCGTGTCGAGAACACCTGAAATCGGTGGCGCGCGATTGCGAAAGCACCGAGCATACGGAACACGATCCATCAGCGTGCCCAGAGCTCGCGCAGGCGCGCGGGCCCCGACAGGTCGAGGGTGAGGTTCGTCCCGTGGTAGCCGACCTCGGCGAGCGGCAGCGCGACGTCCGCACCGTCACGGACGAGGACCGCCTCGACGCGCAGCGCCCGGTCGCCCGCCCGCCCCGTCCGCACGTGGCGCAACCAGAGCCGCTGCGGGTGTGCGAGTGGGGCCAGGTCGGCCGGATCTGGCGGGCCGTCCCCTGGGGTCGACAGATCGAGCAGCAGCTGCGGGCGGGTCGGCGCACCGCCAGCGAGCAGCTCCACGTCGGCCAGCAGCGCGGGCCAGTCGGTGCTCGCGTGCCCGTGGACGGCGGCTGGCGGGCTCTGGCCGGGCCAGCTGGCCTGTCGGTGGGTGAGCGTCGCCTTGAGCCGTGCGAGGCGGTCGCGCTCGCCAGGCCAGACGCAGGCGTGGAGCCAGCGGACCTGGCGTTCGGCGTCTTCGCCCGAAACCGGGATCGGTGTCGTATCAAAGCCGTCACGTCGCTCGGGCGACGGAAAGTCGAAGCCCTGCACTGCGTGGGTGCCCATCCGGAAGCCGATCGCCGTCCGGTCGACGACGAGGGCGAGGCCAGCCCCCGCGTGGCGCTCGACGAGATCGAAGCCGCGATGCGGGAGGCCGAGCACAAGGCTCGCGAGCCCCCAGGCGGCTGCGCGCGCCGGGTCGACGGTGCGGATAGGGCCGTGGCGCAGCCAGTCGACGAGTTCGGGGTCCGCGAGGGCCTCCCGCAGGCGCCCGTCCGGGTCGGGGGCCACGGCGTCGAGCAGCAGCTCGGTCGCGAGCGGGTGGTCGTCGCGGCGCGTCAGGGCGGCGGCGCGCAGCGCTGCGAGCAGGCGCAGCGGGCCGGTGTGGTCGGTCGGGAACCCGTCGCGACCGCCCCAGGCGGTCATGACGAGGTCAGCCAGGCGTTCGTCGTCCGCGAACGCGCGCAGGGCCCCGACGACCGTGTCGTAGCTGCCCGGTCCGCTCGCCACGCCGTCGTTCCCGTCGCCGGTCGCCCCGACCTGAGGCAGCATGAGCGCCGCGCGGAAGGCGGCGAGGCCGGATTGCGGTTGCGTCTTCATCGCGTCGCCCTTACCACGATCCTCGGCCCCGCGGTGCGGGAAAGCCACGCATGCACCGTCGAGACGGGAGAACGGGATGGACCTCCGGAAGAAGGCCGCGCGCATCGCCCGCGAGCTCGAGGCGCACTACCCCGAGGTGCCGATCCCGCTCGACCACAGCGACCCGTTCACGCTGCTCATCGCCGTCATGCTCTCGGCCCAGACGACCGACAAGAAGGTCAACGAGGTGACGCCTGCGCTGTTCGCCGAGGGGCCGACGCCAGCCGCCATGGCGGCGCTGCCCGTCCCCCGCATCCAGAGCCTCATCCGGGAAGTCGGCCTCGCGCCGACCAAGGCCCGGAACGCCCAGGCACTCGCCGCGCTGCTCGTCGCGCACCACGGCGGCGAGGTCCCGGCGTCCTTCGAGGCGCTCGAGGCGCTGCCAGGCGTCGGCCACAAGACCGCGTCGGTCGTCATGGCGCAGGCCTTCGGGGTCCCGGCCTTCCCGGTCGACACCCACATCCATCGCCTCGCGGCGCGGTGGGGGCTGTCGGAGGGCGGCTCGGTCGAGCGGACGGAGGCCGATCTGAAGGCCCTCTTCTCGAAGAAGAATTGGAATAAATTACATCTTCAGATTATTTTCTTCGGCCGTGAGTACTGCCCCGCGCGCGGCCACGACCCGCGTCGCTGCCCGATCTGCGCCTGGGCGGCCGTCGAGGTCGCAGCCCCAGAGCCCGCGGTCACGCCTCGCCGCGCAGCGCGTCGAGCACCGCGCGCGACCTGAGCGGGCGCTGCGACACCGTCGCGACGAGCTGCTCGAGCCAGTCGAGGGTCGCACGCGTCTCGCGCGCAGGCAGCGGGGCCCAGCGCCCTTCGCGCCAGCCCTCGAGGCAGCTCCGGGCGGCCGCGGGCAGGCGCGCCGCGTCCGCCCCGCCGTCTTCGCCAAGTGCTGGGAGGAGGCCCGATGCGTCGAGCAGGCGCACGAGGAAGAGCGCCAGCAGATCCACGATGACGTCGGGTGGGGCCGCGTCGAGGCGGGCGAGCGCGCGGGCGAGCAGCGGTGGCAACGATGGCTCCGCCCCGCCGTCGGGCACGAGGTGCATCACCGCCTCGGCCATGCAGGAGGCCGCCGCGAGCTTCTCCGGGTCGGCCTTCAGCCCCGCGAACCCCGTGAGCAGCTGGCCCGACTCGACGCGCGGCAGGCGCGTCCCCATCGCGGGCGCCTCGTCGGTGTCCTCGCGTGTCACGAGGCGCAGGCGCACCGCCGACAGCGGCTGCAGCGTCGCCGCGAGCCCTGTCCGACCGCGTGACAGGCGGGCTCGCGGGGCGAGGACCGCCAGCACCTCCCCCGCGTCCGTCAGGAGGCGCGCGATCAGGTCATCTCGGGACGGCGAGACCTGCAGCACGAGGGCTGTCACGTCCTCGGCGGCCTCCTGCTTTGGCCTCCGCGGGCGGCTCATCGCGTCGCGGCCGAGACATGCAGCGCGAGCGGGATCGAGACGCCGAAGTAGACGAGGACCCCGATGAGGTCGAGCGAGGTCGTGACCAACGGGCCGGTCGCGACGGCTGGGTCGGCGCCAAGGCGCGCGAGCAGCAAGGGCACGGCGCTCCCGACGGTCGCGGCGATGGTCATGCCGATGGCCATCGACAGCCCGATGGCGAGCCCGTCGAGAGGCCGGTCGCCCATCGCTGCGCCAGCCACCCCGACGAGCAGCGCGTAGAGCAGGCCGAGCGACAGGCCGATCGCCAGCTCGCGCCGCAGCACCCCGAGGATGCGCTCGCCGACCGCGATCTGGCCGAGCGCGAGGCCGCGCACCGTGACGGTCGCGCTCTGCGTGCCGACGTTGCCCGACATGCCGAGGATGATTGGCAGGAAAAGTGCAAAAAAGTGATGGCTGGCCAACACCTCGCCGACGCCGCCCATCACGAGCGCCGACATGAGCCCGCCTGCGCATGAGGCGAGAAGCCAGGGGAAACGGTTCGTCACGTGCTTCAGAAACCCCGCGTCCTCGAGGATCGGGGCTCCGGCGCCGGCCATCTTCAGGAGGTCCTCCTGCGCCTCCTCCTCGAGGACCTCGATCACGTCGTCGACCGTCACGATGCCGAGCAGGCGGTGATCGGCGTCAACGACCGGGACCGCGAGCAGTCCGTAATCCGACACGATGCGCGCGACCGCCTCCTGGTCGGTGTCGGGGGTCACGCTGATGACGTCTGTCTCCATCACGTCGCGGATGCGGCGATGCGGCGGCGCGAGGATGAGCTTCCGGAGCGACAGGACGCCGACCAGCTCACCAGCCTCGCCATCCTTCGCGGCCCCGCTCGTCACGTAGATGTAGTTGGCCATCTCGACGTCCGAGCTCTGCTCGCGCAGCGCGATCAGCGCCTCCTCGGCCGTGTACTCGGACGGAAGTGCCAGGAATTCCGGGAGCATGATGCCGCCCGCCGTGTCGTCGGCGTACGCGAGCAGCGTCTCGAGCTCCTCCTTGTCGTCGTGATCGAGCACCTGCAGCACGCGCTCGGCCTGCTCGGGCTCGAGGTCCGCGAGGATGTCGGCCCGGTCGTCAGGGGCCATCTCACCGAGGATCGCGGCCGCCTTCTCGGCGGGCAGCGGGTCGAGCATCCGCTTGCCAAAGGGCGCCTGCATGCTGACGATGAGGCGCGCCTTGCGCTGTGCGTCGGGCAGGCGCTCGAAGACCGTGATCTGATCACGGTCGGGAAATCCCCCGAGGACCGCCGCGAGCTCCTCCATGCGCGTCTTCGCGAGCAGGCGGTCGAGCGGCGGCCAGCTCTGTCGCCGCAGATAGCGGCGAAGGCTCTCACGCAGGAGCTGCTGGCGGCTGAGCTGCATTCGGCCTCCTCACGCCGCCTCGGGCGGGTGCCGCACGGTGCCTCACCAAGAGTGGTTCAGGCAAGCGGCTCGCGGCGCTCCTGTGGCCTGTGCGACCTCGTCCCCACCGCGTCGAGGCTCAGCGCAGGCGGATCGGCGCCTCGGCCCCGAGGCCCTCGATCCCGTCGATCCGTTCGTGCATGACCGGCGACGCGGTGCCCTGAGCGCTGGTCTCGGGCAGCTGCTTCCGGTCGCCCACGAGGGCCCAGGCGGCGATGACGAGCCCGACGACCACCGCGCCGAGCAGGGCATAACCCCCGCGCAGAAGGACGGGGGCCCCGTGGGAGCGGGCGGTGCGGACTGGGCGAATCGAGCGCGCCCGCGACGCCACGGCCTCGTGCCCGTCATCGCCCGCCTCGGTGGTGCCGAGATCGTAGAGGCGCACGACCGTGGCCGGATCGAGCCCGACAGCGCGCGCATAGGACCGGATGAAGCCGCGGACGAAGACGGGGGCGGGCAGCCGGTCGAAGCGGCCCTCCTCGAGGGCCGAGAGGGAGGCGCGCGGGATCCGCGTCACGTGGGCCACGTCGTCGAGCGAGAGGCTGCGGGCCTCGCGCGCATCGCGCAGCTTGTTGCCGGGGGTCTCCATGGGCTCCACCTCGTCCTTGGTGCTGTTGCGTCCCGAACGTCGCCCCGGGTCATCCCACGGGGCGACGCGTCGGGCGTGTTCGCCAGGCGGCGTGTGCGATCCGCGTCGGCGGATCTGGGCGGGCATAGGCCCTCGGAACCGGCCTGTCAACCCGAAGCCGACCGTTTCGACCCTGTCTGTCGCCGATTTCGGGGCGAAAATCTTGACGGGATAAGGGTTTCAGGGCCTTGAGGCGCGCCGCGTCAGTCGACCTGCCGCAGCCCGTCGACCGGCTCGCGCCGTGCGGCCCGGGCCGCACTCAGCTGGGTCGTCAGCAGCGTGCAGGCGAGGGCGCCGAGCGCCACGAACACGAGGGCGACCGGGTCGACCTCCACGGGCAGGCGGTCGATGAGGTAGATGGCGGCCTCGAGCTCGTAGTCGACGGTGTCGATGAGCCAGACCCCGACGAGCCCGCTCGCAAGCCCGGCGAGGACCCCGACGCCCGCGACCCAGGCCCCCTGCAGCGTGAAGACGAGGCGGATGAAGCCGCTCGTCCCGCCGATGGTCTTCAGGATGGCGATGTCGGCCGTCTTCTCGTGGATGATCATGATCTGCGAGCCCACGACGACGAAGCTGCCGACAAGCACGATGATGAAGAAGAAGATCGTCAGCACGATCTTCTGCAACTCGATGACGGACAGGTGGTTCGCGTTCTTGTCGCGCCAGTCGAAGATGACGAAGTCCGACGTGCTGGCCCGCTCGGTCCCGTTGAAGCGCGTCAGCTCGACCGCGCGCGTCGCGGCTTCGAGGCGGTCGATGAACGGTGACCCGCTGCGAGCTGGCGTCGCGAGCGGCGACGCCTCCCCCATCTGCCCGAGGGCCGCGAGGCGGGCGTCGAGGTCCAGCGCCTGCGTCAGCAGGTCCTCGAACGGGACCGGGTCGATGGCGCGCTTCAGCGCGTCGCGCGTCGCGTCGAGCCGCATCACGCTGTCGGTCCGCACCGCGAGGGCCTCCACGACCTCATCCTGGTGCATGAAGCGCCCACAGTCGGCGAGGTGGGCGATCGCGAGGCTGACATCCTGTTCGTGAAAGCCCGACGCAAAGATGCCTGCCACGCGGAAGCGCACCGCTGACGGCGCGACGCCCGGGAACGCGCCTCCCTCGAGGCCGAGCGCGCGCTGCATCGTCACGAAGGTCACCGCGTCGCCGAGCCCCGCCCGCAGCTTCTTCGCGAGCGCGGCGCCGAGCAGGACGGGCGGCAGGCGTGCCGCGATGGGCGTGAAGCCCGTGTGGGACGGCAGCGGTGGGCCGTCCGCGTCCGCT
>SYAK01000227.1 GCA_005788935.1 Pseudomonadota bacterium | reverse complement strand
GGTTGGCGCCCCAGCCCCCGATTTCAGCCTCATGGACCTCGACGGCAAGGCTCACAACCTATCGTCCTACAAGGGGAAGGTTGTCGTCCTCGAGTGGTTCAACCCCGAGTGCCCCTTCGTCGTCGCGCAGCACGAGTCGGGCCCGCTGAAGGCGATGGCCGCCGAGGTGACCGCCAAGGGCGACGTCGTGTGGCTCGCCATCAACTCCGGCGCGCCTGGCAAGCAGGGGGCGGACGCCGAGACGAACCGTACGTGGGCCAAGACCTGGAGCCTCGGCCATCCGATCCTCCTCGACTCGGACGGCAAGGTCGGCCTCGGCTACAAGGCGCGCGCCACGCCCCAGATGGTCGTCATCGACGCGCAGGGCGTCGTCGCCTATGCGGGGGCCATCGACAACGCGCCGATGGGCAAGCTCGAGGACGGCGCGACGCTGACGAACCATGTCGCCGACGCGCTCGCCGACCTCGCGGCTGGCCGCCCGGTCAAGACGCCCGAGACGCGCGCCTATGGCTGCGGCGTGAAGTACGCCGACGGGGTCGCCCGGCCCGAGTGAGGCCCCTGCAGCCCCGTGCGGTCGCCCCGCGGGGCTGAGTCCTGGGTCTCCGTCGGCCCGCGCCGGCTTGACCGTCGCGCTGACGTGTCGGCAAGCCGCTGAGGCCGACCGCCCCCGCAGCCACGAGAGGCTTCGATGACCGACAGCGTCCAGGGACCGCGACGAGGCGGTCCCGACGCCCCTGCCATCCCGCCCGATGTACCTCCCGATGTCTGGGCGTGCCTCACCGCCGCCGGCTTCGAGGCGGTCGGCGTGCGGCGCGGGCGGGCGGTCTTCATCAGCCGGGACGGGGCGCGCCTCGCGTCGGTCTGGCGCCGCGGCGAGGACCTCGTCTGCGAAGTCCTCGCCGAGAGCGGCAGCGAACACGCCTTTCGCCTCGACCCAAGCGACCTGGCGGCCGTCGCCGCGGCCGCGGACACCTTCGCCGACGCGCTCCGCTGGTTCGGGCCCGACGTGCCGCACGCCCACCTCCGGCAGCTCGAGGCGCTCGCGGACCCCGCCCTGATGGCGCACGGCTTCCTGCGCAAGCGCGCCGCGATCGTCGGCTTTCTGGAAGAGGTGATCCTCGAGCGGCGGGCCTCCGATGGCGTGCGCCTCGTCTGCGAGGTCGACTGGGACCACCGCGAGCAGCGCCTTGAGCTGCGGCTGACCTCCCGAGGCTCCGCCGCCAGCGCGCACCAGGCCGAGCTCTGGCGCTGGGCCGAGTCCCGCCCAGCGGGGGCCCCGGCGTTTCAGGTCTGGGCGGCCGCGGCCCTCTCGCGCCTCGCCGCCGCCGCGGCCTCGGTCTCTGCCCAGGGTGGCCCACCGGGCTGAGCGGTTGACCCGTCAGGGCGCGCCGCGCTCGCCCTTGCAGTCGCCGCCGCGGACGTGGAACTCGACGCGCCGGTTGGCAGCGCGACCCTCCTCGGTGCCGTTGTCGGCAATGGGTCGCGTATGGCCGAAGCCCTCGGCGTGCAAGAGGGTCGGCTTGATGCCCTGGCTCAGCAGGTACTGGCGGACGGCCTTGGCGCGCTTCTCCGAGAGCGCGAGGTTGGTGCCTGGCGCGCCCTGGGCGTCGGTGTGGCCCTGGATGTCGACACCTGTCACCTCGCGGGCTGAACGGATGAGGCGCGCGACCTCGTTCAGCGTCGGGAACGAGACGGCGCGGATGACGGCCGCGTCGGCGCCGAAGTGGATGGTGTCGCTGATGAGGATGCGGCACCCCTCGCGGCGCGCGAGCGGGACCGTGTCGGGGCAGCCGTCGTCGTCCTCGAAGCCGTTCTTCGTCTCGGCCGCGTCGACACACGCGTCCGCCGCGTCGCCGACCCCGTCGCCATCCTGATCGGCGTCTGGGCAGCCGTCGGCGTCGGCGTCGCCGTCATGATCCTCGGGCTCCCGCGGGCAGGTGTCGAAGGCGTCCGCGAGCCCATCCTGATCGTCGTCGGGGTCGGGGCAGCCGTCCGCGTCCTCGAAGCCATCGGCGTCCTCGGCGTCGCGTGGGCAGCCATCGGCGCGGTCCGCGAGGCCGTCCCCGTCGTCATCGGTGTCGGGGCAGCCGTCATCGTCCTGATGGCCGTCGTCGTCCTCGGCGTCGTCGGGGCACGCGTCGACGTCATCGGCGGTCCCGTCGTCGTCCTTGTCGGCGAGCCGCGCCTCGGCCCACTGCAGGCCGCCGAAGAGGCGCAGCTGCGGTTCGCCGTAGCCACCCGCGAGCCCGCGCCCGGCCCCGAGCTCGACCGAGAGGCCCTCGAAGACGTTCGCGCGGGCCCCGACGAGCAGCTCGACTGGCGTCTCGGCGCTGTCCGAGAAGGCCTGCACTGCGGTCGTGCGCGCGGCCACCTCGGCCGCGACGTGCAGCCACGGCAGCGGGCTCAGGCGCCCCGCGACGCCGATGACCAGATCGTGGCCGAAGTCGAGGTTGCCGAAGTCGGAGGCCTCCGTCCGAAGCACCGTCCCGAGGTTGAGGTCGACGGCCGCCATCCCGAGGAACCCGTAGGAGATGGCGATCTTCGGCGTGATGGTGACGGACCCCTCACCGTTCGCGGCGGCAGGCGAGCCCGACGGCAGGCTCGCGGCGGCGCCGACGTTCAGGCCGAGGCCGTCCCCCTGCGGCCCGCGATCGATGAGCGAAAATCGGAGGCGCGTCACGACGTCGCCGAGGGAGGCGTCCGTGAGGCCGGGGAACTGCCGCAGGTCGCCTGTTCCGGCGAGCGAGACGGGGATCACGACCTCGAGCTCCGCGAGGCCGCCAAGCCCGAGACCCGCCGCGAGGTGGAGCTGCGTCAACGACTCGACCACCATGTACTGCGCGCCCGTGAGGGTCTCAAAGACGACCGGACGCTCGAGCTGCTGCAGCCAGACGCCGCCGTAGGGGCGCCAGGCGGGGGCCACGGCGCTGCCTTCGACGGTGAAGGCGCGGTCGGCGCCCGGCTTCACCATCACGAGGCTCGCGTTGAAGCCGTCGGGCCCCGCCGCGTCAGCGCGACCGTTCAACAGGGAGATTCCCGCCGTCATGGCGAGCAGTATCCAGTTTCGTCCCATACCGTTCCTCGTACGCATCTGACCGCCGCTCACCTCGCGACCGCCCGTCTCCGCGCCCGTGCGGCGAGCCAGCCCACGACGAGCAGACCCATCGCCATGCCGCCTGCGCCCGCGCCCGCGCCGCTGCAGCCACACCCGCTGTCCGTGGCTCCGCCCCGGGAGAAGTCGTCGCGCGCGTCGTTCGGGTTCGAGCCGAGCTGCACCTCGTCCCCGTCGCGCTGCCCGCCGCCGTCGCTGTCGGGATTTCGCGGGTCACTCCCGACCGTGTTCAGCTCCTCGCCGTCGCCGAGCCCGTCGCCGTCGCTGTCCGCCTGCGTCGGGTCCGTTTGCCAGTCGGCGAGCTCGTCGTCGTCGCGCAGGCCGTCGCCGTCGCTGTCGGCCGTGCGCGGGTCGGTCCCGAAGATTGCGTGCTCTTCGCGGTCGCCGAGGCCGTCGCCGTCGGTGTCGGGGTTGCGTGGGTCGTACCCCCGCTCATTTTCGAGCAAGTCCGCCAGCCCGTCGGCGTCGTCATCATCATCCACGCAGTTGGGCGCGCCGTCACCGTCGAGGTCGCTGCAGTCCGTCGTGCACGCCGCCTGCGCGTCGTCACAGTCCGGCCCGAGGCAGGACGGGCCCTGCCCGAAGGTGTCGCCGTCGGCGTCCGCGCAGACCTCGGCGCAGTCGGGCACGCCATCGCCGTCCGCCCCGTCGCGATCGGTCTCGCAGTCGGTCGTGCAGGTCGCGACGAGGTCGTCGCAGTCGGGCCCGCGGCAGCCGTCCCCAACCCCGTAGCCGTCGCCGTCGCGGTCGAGGCACGGGTCGACGGTGTTCGGGATGTCGTCGTTGTCGTCGTCGCCCACGTCGCAGTTCACGAGGTCGCCGACGCAGCGGTCGCGCGGGTCGGTGCCCTGCGTGAGGACCTCGATCCCGTCGTCTGTCCCGCCGCCGTCCGTGTCCGCCGCCAGGGGATCTGTCTCGGAGGCGCCAGCCGTCCAGTCCCGCGCGTCACCGTCGCCGTCGCGGTCCTCGCCGCCCTGGCAGTCGGCCGCGCCATTGAGGAAGCCGTCGCAGAGGCCGTCGCCGTCCGTGTCGCTCCGCGCCGGGTTGGTCTCCTGACCCGCGTTGAAGCGCCCGTCCGCGCGCGTCTCGTCACCGACGCAGCCGCTGCCGTCACCGGTCCCGCCGCCTGGCCCGTCACAAAGTCCGTCGCCGTCGGTGTCGCTTCGCAGCGGCGACGTGCCATTGCCGAGCTCGCCCGCGAGGCAGTCCGCGCGCGAGCCTGCGGGGCGCCCGCCGTCGCAGACCCCGTCGCCGTCCGAGTCCGGGTCGATGGGCGACGGCTCGCGGCTGCCCCAGTCGGCGCGGTCTGCGTCGCCGTCGGTGTCCTCGGCGCCAGCGCACGGCGCGACCGGCTGGGCGCCGTCACACAGCCCGTCGCCGTCGGTGTCGACCTTCAGCGCGTCCGTCTCGGTCGCCTCGGGGCCATCGCCGCCGCGGTCTTCGGCCGCATCCATCAGGCCGTCGCCGTCGCTGTCGTCGCAGGCGTCGCCCTCGTCGGTCGCCCCCGCCGGCATGTAGCGCATGCCGTCATAATGGTTGTCCTGCGATGGGTTCGCCACGACCGGGCAGTTGTCGTC
Source organism: Pseudomonadota bacterium (assembly GCA_005788935.1). The sequence goes on along the minus strand of SYAK01000227.1, from coordinate 2,448 downwards.
GTCGTCGATGACCCCGTCGCGGTCGGTGTCGACGGGGACGACGATCTCGCCGCGAAGATGGGTGTAGACCGTATTGGACGCCCGCTCGGTCGCGGGTCCGTCGCTGTCGGGGTCGAGCCACCCCGTCACCGCGAGCACGGTCGATGTCCGCGCCGTGGCCGTGGCGGCGAACGACACCGTCAGCGTGCCCCCGACTGGCAGCGGCGGGAGCGCGGCCCCGGTCTGGAAGGGCCATCCCGCGCCCACAGCCGCCCCCGCGACGCGGGCCGAGCCCGTGACGAGGGTCACGCCCTCCGGGACCGCGAGCCGCAGACGCGGGTTCGCCAGCACGTTCGGGCCCGTGTTCGCGACTGTCAGCTCCCACGTGACGGTGGCTCCGAGGTCGAGGGCGGGCGGCGTCTCCGGGGTCGCGGAGAGCGCGAGCGAGAAGGCGGCGCCAGGCACCTCGGGACCCGGAATCGTGCGAAGGTCGGCCTCCGGCACGGCGTCCTCGCAGGGTGGCGTCCATACGGCGCGGAAGCTCGGCGTCAGCGTGACCCGGTCAAGCGGCGGGGCACCGACGCTGTCGGCTTGCCACGCCACCGTGACCGTGCGGGTGCGGCCGACGTCGAGCGGCCCGAGCGACACGCCGCCGCCGTTCGTGACGCAGCCTGTCGGGGCGAGGGTGTCCGCCGTGACGCCAGCCCGCTCGACGCCGTCGACCGTCACGCGGCCCGCGAAGGAGGCGTGCCCGGGCAACGTGACACACATCTTCACATCGTCAGCGGCGGTGTTGCCTGCATTTTGAATCGTGATCGTCGAGGTGATGCGCTCGCCTGCAATGGCGAGCGGGGCGTCATGCGTGACGGTGGCCGTCACGCGCGGGGAGGCCACGTCGAGCTCAAGCCCGACCGCGCCGAGGATGAAGTCGTCACCCTCGACGCCAGGGGCCCCGCCCGACGTCACGAGCAGGGCCGTGCGCGACTGGCTGTTCCCGAGGACATCGGGGTTGTGGTCGTCATCGTTGACCGGGACGACGGTCAGGTCCCATCCGACGCGGGCGCCCGGGACGAGGCTGAAGGCCTCGCCGTCGGTCGGATCGACGCGGTGGTTGCGATCGCCGAAGGTGCCGCGCAGGTCGAGGGTGCCAGCGTCCCCGTTGACCTGCGAGCCGAAGAAGTTGTCCCAGGCGTTGTTCGGGCCCTGAAGCGGCATGAACCAGCTAGCCTCGGCCGGGTCCTCGACCGCGAGGTGGTCGTTGAAGTAGCGCGCGTCGCCTTCCATCGCGGTCATGAACAGGCGGCCCGTCGGGGTGACGGGGGCTGCGGGCGTGCAGAAGCCGGCGACCTCGACCTCGGTGTCGCACGGACAGCCAGTCCCGTTGTAGCGGACCTCCTCGGCGAGGACCCACAGGTTGATGTTGCGCAGGGGGAAATCGTCGCGCTCCTGGACCGCGACGAGGGTCCAGCCGCAGGCGGTGACGCCGCTCGCGAGCGCGGTCCCGGCGAGCCCCGAGACGACGTAGCGACCCGGCCCGCCAGCGGCCACAGCGGCTGTCACCGGGGCCCAGCGGAGGTAGTAGCGGAAGCTCGCGCTCACGAGCGAGAGCGACGTGTCCTCACCTGTCGGCGAGATGGTCTGGCGGATGCCGCTTGGCAGCGTCAGCGTGGCCGTTGTGGGCGAGGTGACCGGCGTGGCGGGCGAGCCGTTGACCTGGCTCGAGCAGCCCCAGATGAGCCACGCGCTCGCGACCCGGGCGCCGGCGGGGAGGTCGAGCCACGCCGCCGAGCCGAGCTTGGCGCGGTCGTCCGTCGTGCCGACCGGGAAGGTCCCGAAGCGGCTCGTCCCCCAGTCGACGGGGTTCGCGATGAAGGCGCCGAGCCCGCCGCGCGTGCCCGGGGCCGTGGCCGCCGTCGCGCTGCCATCGAGCCCGAGGGTGTTGCCCGCGACCGCGAGCCGCCCCCGCAGCGTGCGCGAGAAGACTGGCGGCGCGCCCAAGGCCTCCGGGGCGCATACGGCGAGGGCCGCCACCGTGAGGAGCCACGTGGGGATGCGGGCGAGGCGGGGCTGAGACAAGAGGGCCCTCCGGCGGTACGACGACCCTCGAGTGATAGCAGAGGCGCCCCCGCTCGTCACATTGCTTGCGAGGGCCACGGTGAGACCTCCGCGTCAGGGCGCGCGGACGACGAAGAAGGCACCCTCGTCGGTCCCGAGGGCGCTCGAGACCGGGGCCCCGATGGCGATCCAGCGCTGTCCCCCCGCACGCCACGCGACGAGGGCCGCGCCGAACTCGGCACCTGGGCGTGAGCTCTCGCCTCCGACCGCGAGGGCGGCCTCGGCGGAGATGGCCGCGAGGGGGCCCGCGCCGCTGAGGGCGTGGAGACGGACGGTGCCAGCGCCTGGGACACCGGGCTCCGGGCTGGCGGGCGCTGCCGCGACGAGGCCGCCCGTGCTCGCCCCCGGGACACC
>SYAK01000226.1 GCA_005788935.1 Pseudomonadota bacterium | reverse complement strand
CCCACCGCGACCGAATCGCCTTCTTTCGCATCACGTCGGGGCGATTCACGAAAGGCAGCGACGTCTGGCATCCGCGGATGAAGAAGCAGCTGCGGCTAAAGAACCCGACCGCTTTCATGGCTCGCGAGCGCAGCCACGTCGACGAGGCCTTCGCGGGTGACATCGTCGGTCTCTACGACCCCGGCGTCTTCCGCATCGGCGACGCCCTGACGGCCGGAAAGAACCTGCAGTTCAAGGGGATCCCGCACTTCTCCCCCGAGCTCTTCCGCAAGGTGCGCGTCGCGGACCCCCTGCGCCGCAAGAAGCTCATCGATGGCCTCTCGCAGCTCGCCGAGGAGGGGGCCATCCAGGTCTTCAGCGACTGGCACAGCGAGAACCCGGACATCGTCGGGGCCGTCGGCACCCTGCAATTCGACGTCCTCGCCCACCGCCTCGAACACGAGTACGGCTGCGCGCCGATTCTCCAGGGCCTGCCCTACACGCTCTGCCGCTGGGTCGTCGGCGAGAACTTCGACCCGCGCACGTTCCGCCTCGGTCAGGGCAGCCAGCTGGCGCGCGACCGCGACGGCCACCCGGTCGTCCTGTTCTCGAACACCTGGGGCATCGGCTGGGCCCAGGACCAGAACCCGAAGATGACCTTCCTGCCGGTCTCGCCGCTCGCCGAACACGCTGGCCAGCTGCAGCAGGCCTCGAAGTGGCGCTGAACCCGCGCGACGCCTGAGCGGGCGCCGCGGCGCCAGCCCTGCGCACGCCCTTTCGAAGGCTGCATGCGGCATCGACGCGGCCTCTCCAAGCCACGGGAGACGTCACGGAGGGTGGCGGCGCAGTCCTTGGGCGCGGGGATGCGACTCGCACGTCGGGCCAGAAACGCGCCGAGGCCCCCGGAGCCGCCCCTCACCTCGAAGGGACGACCACGGAGGCCTCGCGTCGCGCCGAGACGGCGTCAGGTCAGTTCGGGAACGGGTAGACGAAGGTCCCGAGAAGCGCCGGCGAGTCCGGACCACAGTCGGGGATGACCTCCTCGGGCGGGTCCTGCGAGTCGTCGGGGTACCAGACCAGCTGCTCGATCACGGTCTTCGTGAAGGTGCGCATGCTGACACCGTCCTGGAACACCTCCGCGCTGAAGGTGACAGGCGCCCGCGGGGACACGGTGGGCTCGTAGTCGTACGCCCACGCGCAGACGTAGTAGGTGCCATCGACGATCGGCGCGTCCACCGGCCACACGAGGTTCTCGGGCCCGTACAGGCCGTCGTACTCCAGGAAGGCGCCGTCGGTCCACTCGTCGGGACCCGGGTTCTCCCACGAGATGATGTTCTCGCTCGGGGTCAGGACGTAGAGGTCGCCGTCGCCTTCACGGCTCCAGTTCAGCGTGATGCGCAGCGTCCCGTCCGAGATGCAGAGACCATTCGCACACAGCTGGCCGTCGAAGCAGGCGTTGCCGCAGTAGCCGCAGTGGTCGACGCTCGTCATGAGGTCCTCGCAGGAGTCGACACACGTCGTCTCCTGGCTGTAGCAGTACATCGGGCCCTCGTTGACGCAGTTGCCGCCGAGATCCTCGTAGAACCCTTCGGCGCACTCGCAGATGCCGTTGCCGTAGACGTTCGTGCAGGTCGCGTCCTCGCTGCACGGGAAGCCCTCGAACTCCTCGATGATGCCGTTGCCATCGTCGTCGTAGGCGCAGCCGTTCATCTCGGTGCAGGTGCGGCCGTCGCCCTCGAAGCCAAAGTCGCACTCGCACATCGCCACGCCAGCGTTGTTGCGGCAGGTCGCGTTGACATCGCAGGGCGACGGGCGGCAGGCGTTGCGCACGGTGCAGGTCTGGCCGTTGCCCTCGTAGCCTTCGTTGCAGGTGCAGCGCGCGGCGCCGTCGACAGTCGAACACGAGGCGTTGGCGCCACAGGTGATGTCGTCGCAGGTGAGCACCTCGTCGCACGTCACGCCGTCACCCTCGAAGCCGTCCTGGCACGTGCAGGTGAACCCACCCTCGGTGTTGGCGCAGGTGGCGTTCGCGTTGCAGTTGTCGCGCTCGAGGGCGCACTCGTCGGCGTCGACGCAGGCGTCGTTGACGCGCACGTAGCCGTCGTCACAGTCGCAGCCGTAGTTGCCGGGCAGGTTCATGCAGGTGCCGTGCGGCCCGCACAGGTCCTCGGTCGCGTCGGCGCACTCGTCCTCGTCGGTGCAGGACGAACCATCGCCCTCGAAGCCCTCGAGGCAAGCGCAGTCGAAGCTGCCCTCGGTGTTGATGCAGCGGGCGTTCGCGTCGCAATCGTTGAGCTCGTCGCGACCGCACTCGTTGAGGTCGGTGCAGCTCAGGCCGTCGCCCGCGTAGCCCTGGTTGCAGGTGCAGGTGTAGCCGCCCTCGGTGTTCTCGCAGGTCGCGAGCGGGCTGCAGACGCTTTCGGAGCACTCGTTCTCGTCGGCACAGCTGAGGCCGTCGCCGAAGTAACCGGCCTTGCAGACGCAGACGATGGCCTCGCCGCGGTTCGTGCAGACCGCGTTCGCGGCGCAGGCGTCGCAGGACCCGTGATCGACGTCGTCCGAATCTCCGGTCAGCAGCGAGTCGGGGGCCGTCGTGTCAGCAGGGGTTGGCGTCGGTTCGTCCCCGTCACAGGCCGAGACAAGAACGGCAGATGCGAGCGCGAGGGTCGCGAGCAGGCGAGTCGAGAGCGTTTGAAGCATGGAGGCCTCGGTGGGGGGTGACGGGTCGAAGGAGTGACGATGCGCGACCGGGATCGGCATCAGTATGTCGCGCGACGGCGTCGCAGGTCAACTGGCATGAACGAGCGCCTTTCGGGGCCGCTCAAACGCGCGAGGCGAGGCGGCCGAGAATGGCCACGGCGGCGTCGAGCTGTGCGTCGGTCACGTACGGTGCGGGGCCGATGCGGACGCGGTCGCCGCGGTAGTCGACGAGGACGCCAGCCTCGCCGAGGCGCGCGACGAGGGCGCCGGCCTCGCGCGACTCGACCATCAGGAAGGCGCCGTGGTCCGCGAGCGGGACATCGCGCAGCATCCAGGTGCCGCCCGGACAGGCGACCGCACGCAACCCGTCGCGCAGGCGCGTGAGCTGGCGGAGCGCGCTCGCGCGAAGCACCGCTGGGGTGAGCCCGTGCGCGTCGAAGAAGTCAAGCACGGCCGCGGCGCGGTAGTGGCTCGTCGGGTCGTAGGTGGCGCCCGCAAAGCGCTGGCCGGGGTGCGACCCGTAGCGGATGGCGCCGCCGAGGTTCGCGACCCCCTCGAAGTCGGCGAACCAGCCCGTGACGACCGGGCGGAGCGCGCTGTCGCGCGGGTAACGCAGGAAGCAGTTGCCCTCGCCGAGCTGCAGGTACTTGTAGCCGCCACCCAGGACGTACGCGTCGAGCAACCCCTCGTCGCGCAGCGAGAAGTCCACCGCGTTGACGGCGTGGTAGGTGTCGACGACGAGCGGGATGTCGAGGGCCTTCGTTCGCGCCGCGAGCTGGTCGAGGCCGCGGGCCTGGGCGCCGGAATCGAAGAACACGCGCGAGACGATGACGGTGGCCGTGCGGGCATCGAGGGCCTCGGCGAGGCGGGCCCCGACGGTCTCGGCGGGCAGCGACGGGATGGCGACGACCTCGAGCCCCTCCTCGCCGAGGCGGGCGAGCTGGCGGCGGACCGTATGGAACTCGCCGTCGGTCGTGACGACGCGTGGGCGCTGACGCAGCGGCAGGGCCGAGAGGAAGCGGACGAGCAGGTCGTGGGTGTTCGCCGCGAGCGCCAGGTCCCCGCCGACGTCGTCGATGCGCGCGAGCAGGCCCTCACGGACGCGCTGCGCCTTGGTGAAGGCGCGCCCCCACTTCTCGTCGACATGGGCGGCCGCATCGTCGAAGGCCTCGAGGACGGCCTCTCGGGCCACGTCGGGCCAGGCCTGATGCGAGTGTCCTGTCAGCAGGATGCGCTCGCCCACGCGGAAGCGGGCGTAGTGCGGGGCGAGCAGCGCGGGGAGGGTGGCGACGTCGAGGGTCGGGCCCATGTCAGAACTCGCTCCGCACGTTCCAGAGGTCAGGAAAGAGGCACCGGAAGAGGGTGCTGCGCAGATACTCGACGCCGCTCGACCCGCCCGTACCCGTCTTCGTCCCGATGGTGCGCTCGACCATCT
>SYAK01000225.1 GCA_005788935.1 Pseudomonadota bacterium | reverse complement strand
GGTGTCCGCCGAGCCTGCACGGCTGCGGATCCCGCTCGCGACGCCGAGTCCGCGCGTGCTGCCCGCGGTAGCCTTCGACACGCGGGAGGCTGGCAACGCCGATGTCCTCGGACGGCTTCGCGATTGGCACGCGACCTTCGGAGGCTGGCCCGCGCTCGACGCACCCCAGCTCGGCGTCACGCACCGCCCCGAGGCGGGCGACCGCGCCATCCTCGTCGAGCTCGGCGTGCTCGCAGTCCTCTGCGAAGGGCTCGAGGCCGAGCCGCGCGTCTTCGCGTTCGTGGCGCGACTGCGGGCCGCCGACTTCTTCGGGCGCCTGCTCGCACCTGGCGCGGCCCACGAGGCGCTTGAGGCCGTGGCGGCGCTTGGGGAGGCACCGTGGGCACGCGGGCTCTTCGAGCGCCTCGTCCACACGCTGGCGATCGCGCGCAGGACCTCGGACAGCTGGGACCTGCTCTACCGGTTGCGCCAGGCCGAGCGCGGGGCTGACGCGATCGGGCTCCTCCGCGACCATCTGGTCGGGTGCACGTGGCGCGAGGCCCCGTTCTTCGTCCTGCGCGAGCTCGTGCGGCTCGGAGTCGTCGACACCGAGGCCGCGCGGCAGGCGGTCGTCGTCCCGACGGGGCGACTGGCGCGCAACGCTGCCGATCTCGGTCTCGCATCGGTCGGCAACCTGAACGACTTCGCGTCCTTGCTGTCCCTCAGCGAGACCGCCTCGGCGCTCGTCGGAGCCCCTGACTACGGCTTCGGTCTCGCCCTCGAGCGCGCCGACCTCGGCTTCGGCTGAGGGGCGGACCGTGGCGGACAGTCCTCGGCGCGCGCGGCCTCGGCGAGCGGGTGGGCCTTGAGGTAGGCCTCCTTCAGGCGGCGCTGCGAGACGTGGGTGTAGATCTGCGTCGTCGCGATGTCCGCGTGGCCAAGCATCGCCTGAACGCTGCGGAGGTCCGCCCCGCCATCGAGCAGGTGCGTCGCGAAGGCGTGCCGCAGCTTGTGCGGCGAGGTCGCGTCGGGTAGCTCACCGAGCTGCGCGTAACGCTTGAGGTTCTTCCAGAAGGCCTGACGCGTCAGCGGCCCACCGCGGCGGGTCAGGAAGAGGGCCTCCGGGAGACGTCGCAACCCGGCGCGGGAGGCGGCCGCGAGGAGCTCCGGGCGGGACTCGGCGAGGTAGCGGGCGATGGCCTCGCGGGCGGGCTCGCCAAAGGGCACGAGGCGGGTCTTGCGGCCCTTGCCGGTAACGCGCACAAGGCCCCGGTCAAGCGCCACGTCGCCGAGACGCACCGAGACGAGCTCGGTCACCCGCAGCCCCGACCCGTAGAGCAGCTCGAGCATCGCGCGGTCGCGCAGCCCGAGCGGGTCGCCATCATCGGGGACCGCGAGCAGCGTGTCGGCCTCGGTCTCGGAGAGCACGACGGGCAGCGGTCGGCCTGGCGAGGGACCACGGACCGTCTTCGCCGGGGTGTCGTCCCGGAGACGTTCGCGCAGGCAGAAGCTGCCGAAGCTGCGGATGGCCGACAACGTCCGCGCCACCGACCGTGGCGAGAGCGCCGGGCCAGCTTCGGAGGGCGCGTCGAGCGATGCGAGGAAGGCCTCGAGATCGTTGCGCGTCCAGCCGTCGACGGGACGCGTCGGTCCGAGCGCGCGCGCGAATCGCACGAGATCGCGCCGGTAGGCGGCGACGGTGTGGGGGCTCGAGGCCCGCTCGAGGCGGAGCCAGTCGAGAAAGGCGTCGATGGCGCGCTGCAGGGTCTCGGCCATGCCCCTACCCTCCCTCAGGGCGCCCGCCGCCGCCAGAAACCGGGCCGCCTGCGTGGCCGGAAGACTTGGCACACGCAATACGCATACCCATGCGTTCGATCATTTCTACAGAATGCAACATCGCGAATGGCACACCCGCGCTCACGCGAACCCGGCCCAGCGCGCGTCCGCGGTCGGGGCCTGGTGTCCGAGCGCATCCCGAAAGTCGGCGGGGACCGCGTCCCGGACAGCTGGGCCGAAGAGCGACATCGCCCGGCCAAGCGCCGCCACGAGGCGACGCGGCGCGACCCCGTCCCGACGCAGGTCCGAGAGCGGCGCGGCCTCCTCCCGCTTGGACAGCTTGCGACCGTCGGCGTCGACGAGCAGCGGATGGTGCCGGAACGAGGGGGGCGTGGACCCTCCGAGGGCCTCATGCAAGGCGAGCTGCCGGGCGGTCGAGCCGAGGAGATCGCGCCCACGGACGACGTCCGTGACGCCCATCGCGATGTCGTCAGCCACCACCGCGAGCTGATAGGTCGGCAGCCCGGCCCGTCCGAGCAGGAAATCCCCACAGGTGTCCCGGAGATCTTCGCGTTGCGGGCCGCACCAGCCGTCCGTCCAGACCCGCTCCACCCCGCCAGGCGACCGCGCGACCGCGAGGCGCCACCCACCACGCCCTTCCGGCAAGCTCTCGGGGGGATGCGCGCGGCAGGTTCCGGGGTACGGGCGCTCGGCGTCCCGTTCGACACCGAGGAGGTGCGGGGCCGAACGCGCCGCCTGGACGTCGGCCCGACTGCAGGCGCAGCGATAGGCGAGGCCGCGGGCCGCGAGGTCGGCGAGCACCGCGTCGTAGCGCGCGAGGCGCTCGCGCTGGCGGTAGGGGCCGCGCGGGCCGCCGAGATCCGGCCCCTCATCCCAATCGAGGCCGAGCCAGGCGAGGTCGTCAAGGAGCGCGACCTCATGTGCGGGGCGGCAGCGGGTCGCGTCGATGTCCTCGATCCGCAGGATGAAGGTGCCGCCCGCGAGGCGCGCCGCCGCCCAGCCGAAGAGGCCCGCAAGCGCGCTGCCTGCGTGCAGCGGGCGAGACGGGGTTGGGGCGAAGCGGAAGCGGCGGCTGACCTCGGTCACGGCGC
>SYAK01000224.1 GCA_005788935.1 Pseudomonadota bacterium | reverse complement strand
GTCGGGCGGGTGCAGACGCCGACGCTCGCGATGGTGACCGCACGTGAGGACGCCATCGCGGCCTTCGTGCCGCAGCCCTACTGGACGGTCGACGCGATCTTTTCGACTGCAACGAACTCGTCCGACACCCCGTCTCGCTATGCGGGCCGCTGGCATCCCGGCAAGCCGGGCGTCGAGACGGATCGGCTGACCGGCCCCGACGCCGCCGAGCGGGCGGCAGGCATCGTCGCGGCGGTTCGCGGGCAGGCCGGCCAGGTCGTCGCGGTAACGCGTCAGGAGGCGTGCGAGAAGGCCCCGCCGCTCTTCGACCTGACGTCGTTGCAGAAGCTCGCGAACCAGCGCTTCGGGATGTCGGCCGACCGCACGCTGAAGGCGGCGCAGGCGCTCTACGAGCAGCACAAGGCCATTACCTACCCGCGGACGGACGCCCGCTTCGTGACGCGCGACATGGCCGACACCCTGCCCGGGCTCGTCGCCGCCCAGCGCCAGACGCCGTGGCGGCCCGCCGCCGAGGCCGCGATGGCGCTCGGACCGCGGCCACACCGCAAGATCGTCGACGACGCCGAAGTGAGCGACCACCACGCCATCCTCCCGACCACGAAGATCCCCGACGCGGGGCGCCTCGGCCCGGACGAGCGGCGCGTCTACGAGCTCGTCGCGCGGCGCTTCCTCGCGGCCTTCCTGCCCGACGCGGTCTTCGACGTGCGCACCATCGCGACCGCGGTCGGGCCCCACGTCTTTCACAGCAAGGGACGCGTGCGGGTGGTCCGCGGCTGGCATGACGCCGAGCCGCCACCACCACCGAAGAAGGGCGACGAGGAAGAGGCCGCGCGCGAGCTGCCCGACGTGCGGCAGGGCACAGCGGTGAAGGCCGTCGAGGCCGCCGCGAAGCGCCACGAGACACAGCCACCCAAGCGCCACACCGAGGCCACGCTGCTCGCGGCGATGGAGCACGCCGGGCGCGAGCTCGAGGAGGACGAGCTGCGGCGTGCGATGCGGGACTCGGGGCTCGGGACGCCCGCCACGCGGGCCGCCATCATCGAGACGCTGCTCGGGCGCGACTACCTGCGGCGTGACGGGAAGTCGCTCGTGCCGACAGCCGTCGGGCGGGCGCTCATCGCGGCGCTGCCGGTCGAGACGCTGAAGTCGCCCGCGCTGACCGGCAGCTGGGAGGCGCGACTTGCGCGGATGGCGCGCGGTGAGGCGGGCGAGGCCGCCGACGCCTTCATGACGGAGATCCGGGCCTTCACATCCGCATGTGTGGCGGCCATGGCTCAGGTGCGCGGCGGACTGCGGCTCCCTGCGGCGCCGTCGACCCTGGCGAACGGGCGGCGGGCAAGGGCCGCGGACGGTGATGACACACATGGTGACGCGAGGGGCGTCGACGGGGCGATCGATTCCTCTGGCGATGGCCCTGACGACCCGACGGTGGCAGCCTCGGATCCCCTTGGACCATGCCCGCTGTGCGGCGGCGCGGTCGTCGCCGGGCGCGGGCGCTACCGCTGCACCGCAACAGGTTGCGCCTTCGCGATCCGGGACACCATTGCGCATCGGAAGGTGTCGCCGCGCCTCGTCTCGGTCTTGCTCGCGCGGCGCGTGACGCAGCCGTTGAAGGGCTTCAAGGCAAAGTCTGGCCGCCGCTTCGAGGCGGCGTTGCAGCTCGGCGACGACGGTCAGGTCACCTTCGCGTTCGAGTCCCGCGGCCAGCGCGACGACAGAGCTGCCGATGTCGCCGACAGCACGAAGCCGCAGCCCGCGCCCAAGGCGACGGCGAAGACCCGGGCGGCGACCGGACGGACCCGCGGCGCTGGCAAGCCCGCCGCGGGAGAGCCACCGCCCGCCGAGCCCGCGAACGACCACCCCCGTGAGCTGTCGCCGCGCCCCCGGTGCCCGAGGTGCCGCGAGGGCCTGGTCATGGCCGGCCGACAGGCCTGGGGCTGCACCCGCTGGCGCGAGGGCTGTCGGTTCGTCGTGGGCTTCGCATACGGCGGCCTCGCGCTGCCGCAGGACCAAGCCGAGCGCCTCTTTCGCAAGGGCGAGACCCGGCTCATGGCGGGCCTCGTCTCCGACGGGCGGGCCCGCCTCATCCTCGACGCCGACGTCGACGGAGGGGTCCGCCTCGCCCGTGGCAAGCGCTGAAGCGGTCGTCCCTCGGACCTGACGACGGAGCCGCGCGAAGTCGCGCCCGCCTGTTGACGCCGACGTCGGTGTCGCCGACGCTGCAATGACCGCTCCGCACCCGCATTTCTCTGGAGGCTGCCTTGCTCCGCCCCGCTCCCCGCCGCGTCGCCGATGCCGAAGGTGTCCGTCAGGACGGCGCCTTCGAAGGCTCCCTCGAGGTCGTCGACTGGGCCGAGGTCCGCTCGGGAGGCCCCACTCGGCCAGTCGCCTCGGCGCTTGCCCGCGCCAGCCGATTCCTGCACCACAAGCGCTGGTGGTATGCGGCCGTCTCCACGCCCGAGGTGCTCGTCTCGACGGCCATCGTGAACCTGGGCTACGTCGTCAACGCCTTCGTCTTTGCGGCCGATCTCCCCGGCCGCCGCCTGCTGTTCCAGCGGTCGTTCCTCGGCCTGCCGGCACTCTCGGCGACCCTGACCCCACGCCCGGGAACGGGGGCCCTCGCGACCTTCCGCGCCCCGCGAGCCCGTGTGGCGCTCTCCCGCGGACAGGACGCCAACGCCCCGTACGCGCTGCGCATCCGGCTGCCCGAGCTGACGCTCGACGCGGCCCTCGAGGTGTCCGCGACCCGCCCGCTGACCTGGATCGGGCCACTCGGGGCGCGCGTCGGCACGATAGAACTCGCGAACTGCACGCAGAAGATCGCGGGCGCGCCCGCCTCGGGGCGCCTCGTCGTCCACGGTCGCGACGTCCCGCTCGACGGCGCGCTCGGCGGCCTCGACTTCACCGACGGCCTGCTCGCCCGCGAGACCGCCTGGCGCTGGGCCTTCGCGCAGGGGCACGCGGACTCGGGCGAGGTCGTCGGGCTGAACCTCGTCGAGGGCTTCAACGCCCGCGGCGCGTCACCGGAGACAGCGCTCGGCGAGGACGCCGTCTGGCTCGGCGGTCGCCCCTACCCGCTCGGCCCCGCCCGCTTCGACCACGACCGCGATGACCCAGCCCGCCCCTGGCACGTCTCGACCGCCTGCGGCGCAGTCGACCTGCGATTCACGCCCGGTGGCCGCCACGCCGAGGGCCACGACCTCGGCGTCGCGCGCTCGCGCTTCCTGCAGGTCGCCGGGACGTGGGATGGCGTCATTACTTTCGATGGCGTCACACGAAACCTTCGAGGTGCCGCTGGCGTCGCCGAAGATCAGGCCGTGCGCTGGTAAGGCCGGCGCCTCACTCGGCGGGCGGTGACCACGCGTCGACCTCGGTCACCTCGAGCTCGAGGCTGGTGAGCGCGGGATGGACCTGTTCGTACAGGCTGAAGATGCGCCGCTCGCCTGGCTGGAGCGAGGGGTCCGAGGCACCCGCGACCGCGCGGAGGGTCTCGGTCTTCGGAGCGACCTGGCCCTTCGGATCGACATGCCGCGCGAGCAGCGTGAAGTCGCGGATGGTGGCCGTCCCGGCCTGCGTCACCTCGAATCGCAGACGCCGGACCAGGTAGTTGGCGAAGTCCAGCTTCGGCTCGCTGTCATCCGACAGTTGGCGCAGGCGGAGGTCGACGCCAAACGGGATGGGCTGACTCCAGACGACGGTGCGCGGCTGGGGGTTGTCCGGAGGCGCCTCCCCTGGCTCGGCGAAGTCGACGCGACTCACCTGCCCAACGATGCGGACCGCCTCCCAGGCGGCCTCCTTGGGGTAGCCCGAGACACCGAAGCCGATGAGGTCACCGCCGCGAAGGGGGGCCGCGAAGCTCGGGACCAGGTCCTCGGATATTGACGCGAGAATGTGTCCACTGGCATCGAAGACGCGCCAGACCGTGCCGAGCTCGGCGATCGGCGTCGACCCGGTGTAAGTCAGCAACCCCCTGAAACGCCATGCGTACGGCTCCGACTCGAGCGCCCGCGGGGACACCACGAGGCTCGCGACGAGCGCCTGCGCCTTCTCCGGCCCCATGGTGAGCGCGAGGTTCGGCTCGAGCTCGACGCTGACCGGGATGGTCGTCGGGAACGCGACCTCGGCTGGCAACGTCCAGGCCTCTGCGACGCGCTTTGTGGACGTGGCTGAGGCAGGCGCCTCGGGTGACTGGCCCGCGAGATGGTCAGGCACGATGTCGAGCGTCTCGGGCGGAGGCGGGGGTGGCCGCGATTCGCTGACCACCCCGATGATGACGCCCGCCATGGCCATCAGCCCGAGCGAGACCCCGAGGGCCCGCAAGTTGGCGGTCCGCCTCGTGGGCGAGCCTCCCGGGGAGCCGACCGACACACCCGCACGGCCGAGCCGCTCGAGCAGGACGCCCGCGGTCGAAATCCGGTCCTCGACCGCTGGGGCGACCAAGGCGTCGAGCACCTGACCGAGGGCCGTCGAGATCTCGAAGCCCGGCTTCACGTGGGGACGCCAGTCGAGCCGCAGGCGCGCAAGCCCCATGTCGGACGGGTGGACGCCGGTCGCGAGGTGGATGGCGGTCGCTCCCAGCGCGTAAAGGTCACTCGCTGGCGACGTGCGCCCAAGCAGCTGCTCGGGCGGCATGTAGCCCGAGGTCCCGACGATGGTGGAGCCTCCCTCCTGGTCGAGGGTCGGCGCGGCGAACTGGCCCGCCCCGAAGTCGATGAGCACGTAGCGGGACGCATCGACCTTGCCAGCCTCGACCCGCCCGGTACGCAGCAGCAGGTTCGACGGCTTGATGTCCCGGTGCAGGATCGGCGGGTTCCGCCCGTGAATGTGGTCGAGGATCTCGCCGAGCTGCTGCAGGAAACTCCGCAGCTGGGGCTCACGGAGGCGCTCTCCGCGCCCGAGCAGATCCGCGAGGCTCTCACCGGGGACATACTCCTGTGCAATATAAAAGGCCTGTTCTCCGGCCTCACCGTCTCGAAAGACGTCGACGGCCCGCGCGATGCCGGGGTGGTCGAGGCGCTTCAGCAGCTCGCCCTCGCGCTCGAACAGCTCGACAGCCTTCCAGTCGGCCGCCGCGGAGAGCCGCATCCGCTTCAGCGCCACCTTCCGCTGGGCGCGAGGGTCGACAGCGAGGAAGGTCTCCCCCTGCGAGCCCGCCCCGAGACGGGCGGTCGCCTGCCAGCCACGGACCTCGAACAGCATGGCCGTGCTCCTCAGGCGCGATGGCTGCGCGGCGGCGACAGCGGGACGTCACCGCGGTAGAGGACCGCGACGCGGCCGATGCGCGACACGACGCGACCGCCCGTGGCCCACTGGAGATCGGACAGGATCTCGTCGCGCGGGGTCTTGCACATGGCCGTCTGGCGGACCTTGACGAGGCCGTGCCGCTCGAGCGCCGCCTGCGTCGCGGCGACGAGGCTCATCGAGAGGCCCTCGCGGCCGATGAGGACGGTGGCCGGCAGGTCGTGCGCGAGGGGCTTGAGGTCCTTCAGGCGCGCCCGCTCGAGCGGCAGACGGCGCAGCCCGCGCAGGACGATGACGTCGCCGTCGCGCTCGCCGTGGACCTTGTGCAGGTCGAAGACCGGGCCGAACGCCTGAGCAGCCGCCTGAGGGTTGTCGAGACCTGCATGGATGATGACGACGACGAGGCCGCCAGGAGCGACGCGCCCGATGGCGGACTTCACGCGCGCTGGGACGAGCGGGGCTGGCGGGAGGGCGAGGCCGACGATCGCAGCCGGAACGGTGGCGGGAAGCTCGGCGTCGCCAGGCGACAGCAGCGAGGCTCCAGCGCTCTCGGCGAGCGAGGCGAGCGAGACCTGGAGGTCCGCGTCCTCGAGGGAGGCGAGGTATTCCTCACCCGGGCCGAGGTTGGCGAGGCGCGAGATGATGCGGGCGAGCGAGGCGGTGGACATGCGAGCGTGCTAGACGGAAAAGGCGGCCGCATCAAGCTTTTCAAGCGGGTCGGCGAGGGCCTCGAGGGCCGTCGCGCGCTGTCCCGGGCGCGTGATTGCGACCCCTGCGAGCCGCATCCCGGCGCGGCGGGCGGCCTCGAGGCGCGGGAGCAGCGACAGCGGGACCGGCGCAATCCCGTCGCTGACGAGGGCGACGTCGGCCGCGGCGAAGCGTGGGTCGGAGGCGCGCAGGGCGAGCGCCTTCCCGAGCGGGCCGCCGAACTCGGTGCCCCCGCCGAAGGCGTGGCTGAGGAAGGCGAGCACGGCCGCGTGATCGACGCGGCCCGGCCTGAAGTCGAGGCCTGTCGTGGCCCGATCGCCGCCAAAAAGGATGACGTGCGCATGGCGGCGCTCTGCGAGGACCCGCCGCAGGACGAGGAGCGCGACCGCGCGTGCGAGATCGACCGGGGCAGCACCAGCGCCAGCCGAGCCGAGCATCGAGCCCGAGGTGTCGATCGCGAGCAGGACCGGACCGCGGCGGGCGGCGGGCTCGGGGGCGCCGGAGGGGCGCGGCGCGGATCCATGCCATTGCAGTTGCAATAGTTGCTGTTCCAAATATTTGGCTGCAAATCGCAGCTCGGTGTCAGGGTCCGCGAGCAGCAGCCTGTCCGAGCTGAGGACATCGGGCAGCGAGGCCCCGAATGTCAGGCCCCGAACCCGGGAGACGCCCGGGCCGACGTCTGCGAGAGCGGCAGGCGAGGTCGCGAGGCGGGCTCCGACGTCTGACTGGGCGAGCCGTCCGAGCAGCGCGACGAGGCGGGTGAGGCGCGGCAAGCGCGCGAGGCGGTCCGCGAGCGGCGTGACGCGGTCCGTGAGCAGGCCCAGGAGCGGCGATCCGCCTGGATGGTGCCCGCGCAGGGCCCACGGCGAGAGCGTCCCGAGCGCGTCCTCACGGGCGGCCGCCGTCAAGCGGGCGTCCTCGGCGCTGCGCAGCGCGGCCTTCAGCAGGGGCGCCGCGACGAGGCCCCCCGACTGGGCGTCCGCGAAGGACATGACCGGGGGCGGCTGGTCTTCGGAGACGGACGCCTCTGAGGCCGCGGCGCCGACCGCACCTGGCTCGGGCGACGCGGACAGGGCCTCGGCGAGCACCCGTGCGGCCACGCGGGCGCGGCCGTCGGAGCGGCCGGAGAAGCTGCGGAGCAGCCAGAAGGCCTCGGGGTCGAGCGCCACGAGCGGCGCGACGGCGGGGGCCACAGCGCCATGACGCAGATGCGCGAACAGAGCCTCTTCGAGCGGACCCGGCGCCGCCGGACCTACCACGCCGGACCATCCGGGAGATCGAGGCCCGGCATCACCCGCCCGAGCGGCCCGCGCGTGTCATCGACCCGGGCATCCGGGGCGGCACCCCTGAGCCACTCCGAGAGGGCCCCGAGCGCGACCGCCGCGGGTCCTGTCACCGCGAGACCGAGCCGTTCCGCGTGGGCCTGGACGGCGACTGGCCCGTCGCCGAGCGCCTCGAGGAGCGCCGCGTCCCAGTCGATCACCGGGACCACCGCGTGCCACTGAGGCACCTGGCCCAGCGGCCGACCCGCGGCGACGGCCTCGTCGAGCAGCCGCCGCTGGAGCTGCCCCGCGAGGCGAGGCGCGGCGGCAGGATGCATCAGACCGAGGACATCGACCGGCCACCACGTCTCGGGGGCCGCCCCCTCTCGCGCGAACGGGCGACGCAGCCAGAGCGCGACGTCATCTGGCAGCAGGCCGACCGGCCCCGGGCGACCGGGCTCCTCGATGGCCTGGGCGCGGCGGAGGCGATCGAGGGCGGCCGCGGCAAAGTCCGCCCCGCCGAGGCGGCCGGTGAAGGCGCGCAAGGCCTCGCGGAATCGGGTGAGCTCGCGGGATGCGGCGATGAGGGGGGCCACGAGCTGCGGCGGCAGTTCGTCGAGCCACGGGTGGTGCGCCGCCTCGGCGATGAGGGCGTCGCGGACATCGGCGAGCCC
>SYAK01000223.1 GCA_005788935.1 Pseudomonadota bacterium | reverse complement strand
CGCGGCCGCCCGCGCGATCCCGCCGCGGCGCCTCGATGCGGCCGGCCGCGCGCTCATCGCCGGTCTCGACGGCTGCGAGCCGCGCGTCGGCAGCCTCGATCGCGGGCGCGAAGTCGCGGGCTGGCTCATCGGTGAGCCGCGCGCCCGAGGGGCCGCTGGAGAGCCCATCCGGGCTGTGCTCGCGGACCCTCCACGGTCAGGGCTCGGGGCCTTCGGCGAGGCCCTCGGCGGGCTGTCGCGGACGCTCAGGCCACGCGTCATCGTCTACGTCTCGTGCTGGCACACGGCGCTGGTGCGGGACGCGCGATTGTTGGAACTGCAAGGATATCGTCTGGCCGATGCGCGCGGCGTCGAGCAGTTCCGGGACTCGCCCGAGGTCGAATGGGTGACCGTCTGGCGCGACGCGCGCGCCTGAGTCAGCGCGCCATATGGTTTGTGTTGCAAGCCTCTGGAGCGCGGGCCCGTGCGGTCAGGCCCGGGTGAGGCGTCAGAGCCGCTGACCGAGGTAGCTGCAGGCCCAGTGCCCGGGGCAGCAGATCTCGGGACCCGCGGCGCCATTGCCGATGTTGCCGGGGTTGACGCAGATGCGATAGCCCTGCGAGGGGTAGTAGTAGGCCCAGAAGAAGCACATCTCCTGACGCGCGCTCTCGCCAAAGCCGAGGGTGGCGTCCGTCGTGTTGTTCCAGGCGCAGCGGTAGCGGAAGCCCTGGGTGCCGTCGAAGGCGAGCGGCGGCGAGAAGGTCGCCATCGGCGGCTCGTCCCAGACGAAGGACTGGCCCGCGGGCGGGTACACGACCGTGCCGTCGGACGCGTCATCGGGCCCGACCTGAATGTCGACCCCGGTGCCAAAGGCGTGGGTGTGCCCCGTCAGCGCGAAGACGCGCGTGCCAGGCAGGACCGAGAGGTGCCGCCACGGCGAGGTCAAGGTGCTGCGGGCGGGGATCGACAGGTCGGGGTTGCCGTAGAACAGCAGGTTCGCCTCGGAGGCCACGTCGGAGGCCGCGATGCCCTTGAAGGTGACCTCGGCGGAGGCCTCGATGGGGTCGGGGTAGTAGTTGAGATAGTGGGCCTCGAGGCGGACCATCTGGTTCGGCTCGAAGCGGAAGGCGACCCCGTTCGGGAACGACAGCGTCTCTTCCCGGATCTGGGTGATCATGATGGGGTACGTCTCGCCTCTCAGGGTCTCGACGAAGGGGTCGCAGGCGAACGGCGTCGGCTGCTCTTCGGTCTCGGTGGACTTGTAGACGATGAGGTGGTGCGAGCCCGGGGCGAGGCGCGTCGCGATGTCGGTCACCCACAGCACCTCGGCATTGCCGAGCCGCTTGAGGACGCAGCGGGTGGTCTCGCGGCCAGGCTGGAGCGTGAAGGGCGAGAGCGTCGTGACATGCGTCGCGACGACCGGCGGGCGAACCTCGGGCAGCGTCGGGACGGACAGGCCCGCATCCCCGGGGGTGGCGTCAGGCCCCCCGCCGTCGGCAGGAGCGCTCGCGTCGGCAGCTGGCTCGACGTCATCTGGCGGGGGCGCGTCCGCGGACGTCGCGTCGAGCAGGCTCGCGTCGGACAGGCTCGCCGCGTCCGCGGGCGCCTCGACATCGGCAGCCGCCGCGGTGTCGGCGTCGACCTCGGAAGGCGTCAGGGCGTCGGGATCCGCCTCTGTCGTCAGATCGGGCGCCGAGGTGGCGTCGACCTGAGCGGGACTGGGCGCCTGCGGCCCCTCGCAGGCGGGGAGCGCGATCAGGGAGGCGAAGAGAAGCATCGATGACTGGGCGATCAGGCGCATATCTCGAGCGTGCCCTCCGGACGGCCCCGACTCAAGCAAATCCGCGCGATCGACCGCGACCTCGGGCGCTGAGCGCGGCGGCGGGCCCGACCGGCGTGTCGTCGCGGGCGCCGATTGTGGTAATCTGGAGGCTCGTTCGTGCCGACGGACCCCCTCCGGGCCCAGACGCCGAGCGGCCCGTGCGGGAGGATGCCATGACCGACGCGACACCAGGACCCAAGTTCCGCCTCATGCTGCCAGCCCTGTGGCTCGCGGCGGCCTGCGGCGGCAGTGACGGAGGCAGCAGCACGAACGCGCGCGACACCGACGACCCCGAGGAAACCCTCGGGGCCGACCTCGTGATGTTCGACCTCGGTGATGGTGCGCAATCCGATACGGATGAAGCAGATACACCCATATCAAGCGACAGCGCGTCGCCTCCCGCGGACATCCCGACCGACGTCCCGCCTGGCGAGCGCCCGCCCGGTACCTTCGGTGCGCCCTGCAACGGCAACCTCGACTGCTTCTCGGGCTACTGCGTCGAGGGCGGCGAGGGCTACTTCTGCACCGAGGTCTGCACGGCGGCCTGCGAGAGCGGCTACGACTGCCGCGCGGTCGTCATCGGCAGCGGCGACCCAGTCTTCCTGTGCCTGCCGCGCGTTCAGCGCCTCTGCACGCCGTGTGCGGCTGACTATCAATGCCCCGAGGGCGCCTGCCTGACCCTCGGCGACGGCCGCCGGTGCGCGCCGACGTGCGACAGCCCGGACGACTGCGACGACGGCTACGACTGCGTCGCAGACCCGGCCGGGACCCACGCAGACCGCTTCTGCCAGCCGCGCTCGGGCCGCTGCGACTGCACGCCGGAGACGGCTGGCCTGCCGCGGAGCTGTGCGACCACGAACGACCTTGGGACGTGTCAGGGGGTCGAGACGTGCGACCCCGCCGTCGGCTGGACGGGATGCAACGCGCGAACGCCGTCGGTCGAGCAGTGCGATGGGGCCGACAACGACTGCAACGGGCTCTTCGACGAGGGCTTTGACGGCACCCGGACCTGCAGCAACACGGTCGCGGGCGTCGGGACCTGCGCTGGCGTCGAGACCTGCCTCGGGGTGGGCGGGCTCGTCTGCAGCGCCCGGACCCCGAGCCCCGAGGTGTGCGACTTCCAGGACAACGACTGCGACGGGCAGACGGACGAGGACTTCATGGACGCGGGCGGGCGCTTCACGCGGCCTGAACACTGCGGCACCTGCAACAACAGCTGCGCCGACCGCATCCTGAACGGGACCGCGACCTGCGCCGAGGCCGACGGCGCGCAGCCGCTGTGCGTCGTCGACAGCTGCGACCCGGGGTTCCAGCAGATCGGGCGCTTCCAGTGCGGACTGCCGCTCGATCTGTCGTGCCAGCCGTGCGTCGCCGATCAGGACTGCCTCGGCGGGACCTGCGAGGAGCTCGACGGGCAGCGGGTGTGCCTCTCGCCGTGCGCGACGGGCGGACTGTGCCGTGAGGGCTACGTCTGCAGCGACGTGGGCGGGGCTCGCGAGCGGTGCCGCCCGCAGTCCGGGTCGTGTCTCTGCGGGGCCGCGACAGATGGGCAGCGGCGAACCTGCGTGGTCGAAAACGACGCCGGCCTGTGCTTTGGCCAGGAGGTGTGTGGCGCGACGACGGGGTGGGCGGGCTGCACCGCGCGGACGCCGGTCGCCGAGACCTGCAACGGGCTCGACGACGAGTGCAACGGCCGGGTCGACGACGTACCCGGGCGCGGAGCGAGCTGTGTCAACAGCAATCCCTTCGGGGCGTGCCAGGGCATCTTCAGCTGCGAGGAGGGTTCCCCCGGGCTCGTCTGTGTGGGGCCTCAGGCGAACTCCGAGACGTGCAACTACGCCGATGACAACTGCGACGGCGCGGTCGACGAGGGCTACGCGGACCTCTTCCAGAGCTGCTCGGTGGGGACGGGGACCTGCCTGCGCGACGGCTTCAAGGCGTGCAAGGCCGACGGGACCGGGACGACCTGCAACGCGACGCCTGGCGCGGCTGGGGTCGAGACCTGTGACGGCGCCGACGATGACTGTGACGGACGGGCCGACGAGGACTTCACGGATCTGCTGACGATCTGCGCAACGGGCGAGGGCGCCTGCCGTCGCAGCGGCTTCCGCGTATGCGCGGGCGACGGCCGAGGCACCGCCTGCAACGCGGTCGAGGCTCCCGCGGGCGAGGAGCGCTGCACCGGGGTCGACGACGACTGCGACGGCCAGACCGACGTGGGCTCCGCGGGGCTCTTCGGCAGCTGCTCGGTCGGCCGCGGGGCGTGCCAGCGGTACGGCTTCGTCGCCTGCGACGCCGCGGGGACAGCGACCGCCTGCAACGCGGTCGAGGCGACGCCGGGCGACGAGCGCTGCAACAGGGTCGATGACGACTGCGACGGCCAGACCGACGAGGGCTTCTCGGGACTCGGCGGGACCTGCTCGGCGGGTCGCGGGGCCTGCCAGCGGTTTGGCGTCACGACGTGCAACGCGGCGGGCGACGCGACGAGCTGCAACGCGGTTGCGGCACCTGCAGGCCTCGAGCAGTGCAACGGGGCCGACGACGACTGCGACGGGCAGACCGACGAGGACTTCGCGGGGCTCTCGGAGAGCTGCTCGGCGGGCCGTGGGGCGTGCCTGCGCTACGGCATCGCGGTGTGCAACGCGGCGGGCGATGGGACGACCTGCAACGCAGCACCGGGGGCCGCTGGGAGCGAGATCTGCAACGGGATCGACGACGACTGCGACGGCGCGGCCGACGAGAGCGCCGACGGCCGCTGGGACGGCCGCGGGACGGCCTGTGTCAAGGGTGAGGGCGTCTGCCGGGCGACGGGCGTGCGGGCGTGCTCGGCGGACGGGGCAACCCTCGAATGCTCGGCCGAGACCCCGCCACCGGCCGCGACCGAGTCCTGCAACGGGCTCGACGACGACTGCGACGGCACGACCGACGAGGGCTTCGCGGGCCTCTTCGCGAGCTGCGCCTCGGGGCGCGGGGCGTGCCTGCGGTACGGCATGACCGTGTGCAGCGCGACGGGGACGGCGACGACGTGCAACGCGGTCGAGGCGGCACCGACATCCGAGAAGTGCAACGGGATCGATGACGACTGCGACAGCACCACCGACGAGGGCTTCACCGGGCTCGCCGAGAGCTGCGCGGTCGGCCGCGGAGCCTGCGTGCGCTATGGCGTGACGGCGTGCAACGCGGCGGGCGACGGGGTCAGCTGCAACGCGGCCGCTGGCGCGCCCACCGACGAGCGCTGCAACGGGCTCGACGACGACTGCGATGGCCAGACCGACGAGAGCGCCGACGGGCGCTGGGACGCGCGCGGGACAGCGTGTATCGCGGGTGAGGGCGTCTGCCGGGCGACGGGCGTCCAGGTGTGCTCGGCGGACGGCGCGACGCTGACCTGCTCGGCCACGCCTGGCGCACCCCGAGGCGAGCTGTGCAACGGGCTCGATGACGACTGCGACGCGGCGACCGACGAGACCTTCACGACGAAAGGTGCCGTGTGCAGCGTCGGAACCGGGGCCTGCGTCGGCTTCGGCACGAACCGCTGCAAGGCGGACGGGACGGGCGTCGAGTGCTCGGCGACGGCGGGGGCGGCGAGCCCCGAGACGTGCGATCTCGTCGACAACGACTGCGATGGCCAGACCGACGAGGACTTCAAGACAGCGGGCGTCTACGCGACGGACGGGGCGTGCGGCAACTGCTTCACGAGCTGCACCCAGATCTTCGCCGGGGTCGCGAACGCCTACGGGGTCTGCGGGACGAGCGGGACCCGACAGGCCTGCCAGCTGAAGTGCTGCAAGGTGGGGGACGCCCGCTGTGCTGGCAACACGGTCGACTGGTTCGACCTCAACGGCGTGCCCGACGACGGCTGCGAGTTCGGGCTCGACACGGCCGCGGTCTACGTGTCCGAGGTCGATGGCACCAACGACGCGGGCTGCGGGCTCGGACCCATCGCGGCGGGCGGCGGGCGCTACCCGTGCGCCTCGATCATCCAGGGGCAGGCGCGCGCGGCGGCGCTCGGGCGAAGCAAGGTGATCGTTGCATCTGGCGCCTACTATGGCAATCTTACGGTGACGCAGGGGGTCAGCCTGCTCGGCGGCTACAACCCGACGACCTGGGAGCGCTACCCCGCGACCAACCTGACCGCCATCTTCGGCACGCAGGCCTCGGGACACCGGGTGACGGTGCGCGCCGAGAACATCAAGACCGTGGCGACCGAGGTGTCGGGCTTCGTGATCTACGGTGAGATCGCGTCGGGTATCGCTGAGAACAGCTACGCGATCTATGTTTTGAACAGCAACGATCGCCTGCGCGTCAGCGACAACATCATCTGGCCTGGGCGCGGCGGTCCGGGTGCGAGCGGCACGCGCGGGACCGACGGCACCAACGGCGGCCACGGCGGCAACGGCATCGCGGCGCGCGACCTGACCGGCATCGAATGCGCCGAGGACTGTGTGGCTGGCGGTTTTGTCAACCTCGGTGGGTCGGGGGGCACGAACGGCGGCTGCGCCACCACGCGAGGCGGCGACGGCGGTGACAGCAAGTGCCCCGACTACGACACGACCTCGGACCTCTGCCTCGAGAACCCCTTCGGCTCGATCCAGACCAACCTGAACGGTGGCTTCACCGGGCAGGGCACGGCGGCGGGCACCGGTGGCGTCGGCGGCTGTGTGACGCTCATCGACGCGACCACGCTCGGCGGCTGCAGCTCGTGCCTCGCGCCGCCGAGCCACCCACAGTGCTCGCGCGGCTCGCTGTCGGCGGAAGGCCTCAACGGCGGGGCGGGTGTCTCGGGGGCGCGCGGGGCGGCGGCGACGGACGTGGCGGGGACGGTGACGACGGGCCACTGGGTCGGTCGCGCAGGCCTCGGCGGGAGTGCGGGCACGGCGGG
>SYAK01000222.1 GCA_005788935.1 Pseudomonadota bacterium | reverse complement strand
GCCCTCGTCCGCATGGCGCAGCCGTGGAAGATGCGCTACCCGCTCGTCGACGGCCACGGCAACTTCGGCTCGATGGACGACGATCCGCCCGCCGCGATGCGCTATACCGAGGCGCGGCTGTCAGCGCTCGCGAGCGAGCTGATGCGTGACATCGACAAGGACACCGTCAACTGGAAGCCGAACTTCGACGAGAAGGAGGTCGAGCCGACGGTCCTGCCCGCGGGCTTCCTGAACCTGCTCATCAACGGGTCGAGCGGCGTGTCGGCGGGCTTCGCGACCGACATTCCGAGCCACAACCTGACCGAGACGCTGAACGCGACGATCGCGCGGCTCGACGACCCGCAGATACCGCTCGAGCGGCTGATGCGCCTGATGCCCGGCCCCGACTTCCCGACAGGCGGGATCCTGATGGGCGCCGATGGCCTGCGTGAGGCCTACGAGAGTGGTCGCGGCAAGGTGGTGCTCCGGTCGCGCCACACGACCGAGACGCTGAAGGACGGGCGCCAGCTGCTCGTCTTCAACGAAATCCCTTATAACATCGTGAAGTCCGAGCTGGTCCGCCAGGTCGACGAGATGCGCCTCGCCCGCGAGGTCGTCGGCATCAACGACGTCCGTGACGAGAGCGACCGCAACGGGTTGCGCTTCGTCGTCGAGCTCGCCAAGGGCGCCGACGCGGACGGGGTCCTCGCGTATCTCTTCAAGAAGACGGACCTGCAGATCAACTACCACTTCAACATGGTGACGATCGCTCGCAACACCCCGGTCCAGCTCGGGCTCTGCGGCATCCTCGACGCCTTCATCGCCCACCGCCGCCGCGTCATCATGCGCCGTTCGCGCCACGACCTCGCGAAGAAGGGCAAGCGCCTCCACGAGGTCGAGGGCCTCATCCGGGCGGTCGACATCCTCGACGCAGTCATCGCCACCATCCGCGCCTCGAAGGACAAGGCGGACGCGCGCGACAACCTCGTCACGATGGGCTTCTCCGAGGTGCAGGCCGAGGCCATCCTCGAGCTGCGTCTGCACCGCCTGACCAACCTCGAGCTGCGCGATCTGCGCGGCGAGGCGGCCGCGCTCTCCGAGACCATCAAGGCCCTCGAGAAGATCATCGGCGACCCGCGCGAGCTCGATCGCGTGCTGAAGGCCGAGCTCGTGGCCATCCGCGACCGCTTCGGCGACGCGCGGCGCACGACCATCGAGGCCGAGGTCGAGCGCCTCGACGTCGACGTCAAGGTGACCGTCAAGGACCAGGACGTGGTCGTCGGCGTCTCCCGGGGCGGCTGGGTCAAACAGTCCTCGATCGCGTCCTTCCAGGCCTCGGGGGCGAGCCTCAAGTCGGCTGGCGTCCGCCCGGGCGACCGGATGATGACGCTCTTGCATACGCGTACGACCCACCACGTCCTCGCATTTTCACACACAGGTCAGTGTTATCCGATACCGACGCACCAGCTGCCCGAGGCGAAGTGGGGCGAGCCAGGCTCCGCCCTCGTCAACGTCTGCGGCATCACACGCGACGAAGAGCTCGTCGCGGTCCTCGCGCGCGGCGATTTTCCGAGTGACAGATATCTGCTCTTTGTCACGCGCGGCGGCCTCGTCAAGCTGACCTCGCTCGCGGAGTTCGAGAGCTCGCGGACCGCTGGCCTCGTGGCCATCAAGGTGCCCGAGGGCGACGCCCTCGCCGCGGTCCTCGAGACCGACGGTCAGGGTGAGCTCTTCCTGCTGTCGCGTGACGGCCTCGGTATCCGCTTCGACCTGCCCGAGGTGTCGGTCCAGGGCCGCGCCGCGAAGGGCGTCACGGGGCTGCGTCTCGAGGGCGACGACCAGGTGATCGACGCCGTCATCCGGCCTCCCGCCGAGGCCACCGAGCCCGAGCCCGAAGTGGTCGTCGTGACCCGCACCGGACGCGCCAAGCGGACCGCGCTCGAGCAGTTCCCGGCCCAGAAGCGCGCGGGCAAGGGTGTCCGCTACATCGTCCAGCGCCTGCAGAACCGCCACGCCTGCCTCGGGATGTTCCTCGCCCCCCGAGGCGCCCAGCTCGAGCTCATCGACAGCCTCGGGGCGACCCATGCGGTCCCGGTCGGCGACCTCTATGCAGGACGCCGTGACGGTAACGCCATGCCGGCCTTCGACGGCGCCGAGGGCCTGCAGTTCGTCTCGGCCGAGCTGACGCCGCTGGCGCGCCCGGCCTGACGCGCAAGACGCCCACACGGTTTCGCAGAAAAGGGCAGAAAAGGGTCCTCGCGTTCGCCCGGACCCGGAAAAGCGGCTAGGCTTCGCATCCCCCTTGCCCCACGGAGCCTGCATGTCATCCGAGACCACTCAGGAACTCCGCCCGACCGCGACCCAGACCAGCCCTGCGCCTTCCCGCGAGGCACCGACCTCGGGGGGCGCGGTCCAGCGCAAGCGTTCACTCGCCGGCCTCGATTTCGCAGCCCAGGAGCGGGCCCTCGCCCCCGAGGCACCCGTCCAGCGCCGGGCGACGGCGCCGGGCTCCGTGGTCCAGCGGGAGGATGATGACGGCAAGGAAGATGAGGTGAACCCGGGCGTCACAACGCCCGAGGCCTCGGCCACGCCGACCCCCACTCCTGCGGCCCCGACCGAGTTTGCCGAGTGGGCGGACTGCTACGCCGCGATGAGCGTCCCGGCCAAGACCGGCTACGACCAGTTCACGACCCTCTTCGGTGAGGCCCGCGCTCAGCAGGTGACCCAGGGCGGCGCCAAGAGCGCCGACAAGTCGAAGTTCGTGGTGTCGCGGGCGACGACGCTCTGGGCTGGCAAGGTCATGACGCAACAGCAGTTCGACGCCAAGGTCGCGGAGAAGAACGTCGCCGACGCGAAGTCGGTCGACGCGCTGCTCGTCAAGGTCAAGAAGGTGTGTGACGAGACTGACGGTACAAACCGCCCGGGATCCGTCGGCGACGGGACGAGCGAGTGGGCGCTGTGCTGGGAAGCCGAACACGGCGAGCCCTTCCGCAGCCCGGCAGGCCACGGCTACAAGCTGCGCGACTACTGCAAGGTCATCAAGGAGGGCGTCGCCGAGATCAAGGCGAAGAAGGGCGCCATCCGGGACGCTGGCAAGCTCGCCGAGATCGCGGCCCTCGAGACACGCGCGATCGACCGCTACGAGAAGATGAAGGCGGCGCTCGTGGTCTGGAACGGTCGCGTCGCCGCCTACCCCGACAAGTGGAACGCCAACGGGACGAGCGCGGTGGCCCCGCCTGGCGTCGACCCGCTCGCACGCAACCAATTGCAGGCCGGCTGGCCGAGCGACGCCACCCTCGCGATCGCCTGATCCTCTGACCCCCAGGAGAGAGCGCCCCATGTGGTCCACGACGGAAGAAATCGAGGCCAACCTGAGCTCGGGTGATGCGGACCGCGTGGCGGAGGGCCTCGCGTCGCTTGCCTTCCACCACGAGACCCTCGAGCCAGTCACCGTGCGAGCGCCGACACCCGAGGACCTCGCCTGTTTCGGCGACGTGCTGCCCGACGAGGTCGTGGGGCATCTCGTCGCGCTGCTCGGCACCTACCCGCACTTTGACCCGCCGCTCGACCCGGCGCAGGCCGCCGAGACGCTTGCGCGCATGGCGGTTCGTTTCGGACCGAGCGGCCTCGCCCTCGAGGCCTCGCTCGCGGTCAAGGCCTGCGAGGCCCCGGGAGCCGTGACCCGCGCCGCGCTCGCGGCCGTCGCGGCCGATGACGCTGTTCGGGTCGCCGAACACGCCGGCCATTACCTGAGCTACCTGCTCGCGGGGGAACCCGAGGTTCGCGCGGCCGTCGTCGCGGCGCTCGCTGGCTGGTCGAGCAACCCCGGCCTGCGTGCTGTGCGCGAGCGCGTGGCTGGCGAGCTCGATGATGACGAGCGGGGTCGGGTGATGGGGTGAGTGAGCTACCCGCGGGCGCTTGGCCCGTGGTTTGGTCGCCCGAGGCGGGCTGGTCGCGACGAGGGAGAGCGCGTGGACACGCTGAAACGCCGCATGCTGACGATTCCCCTGGTCCTCGCGGTGGCCGGGCTCATGTTCGGGCTGCTCCCGCTGCTGCTGCTCGCGTCCCTCGCGGTCGACCTCGCCCGCGGGTGGCGAGCCCGGTCCCAGGCGGTCACGCGGCTCGTGCTGTTCGGTGCGGGATACCTTGTCGGACAGGTCCTCGGGCTCGTCGCGCTCTTCCTTGCGTGGGTCGTCGCAGGATTTGGTAGCGCACAAAGCCAGTTATTGACCTCGACCTACGCCATCCAGCGGGCATGGGTTGCCTGGAACTTCGGTGCGGTGCGCCGCCTCTTTCGGCTGTCCTTCGACTTCGACGGCGAGGAGACGGTCGCGCTGGCACCGCCTGGCCCGCTCGTCGTCTTCATGCAGCACACGAGCCTCGTCGACACGCTGCTGCCGACGACGTTCCTGACGGCCCGCCACGGGCTCCGTCTGCGCTGGGTCCTCAAGCGCGAGCTGCTCGTCGACCCGTGCCTCGATGTCGCCGGGCACCGCCTGCCGAACGCCTTCGTCGCCCGCGGCGGAGCCGACACGGAGCGGGCGGTCGCCGCTGTCAAGGCCCTCGCGCGCGACCTCGGGCCCGCCGACGGCGTCCTCATCTACCCCGAGGGGACCCGCTTCACGCCGGCCCGCCGTGAGGCTGCCCTCGCCAAGCTGGCGTCAGAGCCCGCGCGTCTCGCCCGCGCGTCTCGCCTGCGCCACGTCCTGCCGCCGCGCCCGGGCGGGCCGCTGGCACTGCTCGAGGCCGCACCGGAGGCCGACATCCTCTTTCTGGCCCACGTCGGCTTCGAGGGTCTGGCGAGTGTGGCGGCCATCCTGTCGGGCGATCTCGTGGGCCGCACCGTCCGCCTCCGCGCCTGGCGCGTCGCGCGCGCCGAGGTTCCACACGACACCTCCGAGCGGCGGCGATGGCTCGAAGCCCGTTGGGAGGCGCTCGACGCGTGGGTTCACGCGGCTTCCGGGCATGACGATGGAGGACGCACCGCATGCTGACGACGCTGTTGACCAACCTCGGACTCACCCTTGGCCTCATGACGCTGCTCTGGCTGCTGTCCCTGAAACTGCGCGACGCGAGCATCGTCGACATCTTCTGGGGCTGCGGATTCATCGCCGTCGCGTGGTCCACTGCGCTGCAGACGGGCGTGCCAGACCTCCCGCAGCTGCTCCTGCCGCTGGCCGCGACCCTCTGGGGCCTCCGGCTCGCGGTCTATCTGGCCTCGCGCAACCTCGGCCACGGTGAGGACAAGCGCTATGCCGCCATGCGCGCCGCCCGCCCGGACACCTTCTGGCGCTGGTCGCTGTTTGCCATCTTCTGGTTTCAGGCCCTCCTGTGCTGGTTCATCGCGCTGCCGCTGCAGGTCGGCCTGTTGGCCCCGCGCTCGGCCGACCTGCTGGGGACCGACGTGGCTGGGCTCGCGCTCTTCATCGTCGGCTTCGCGTGGGAGGCCATCGCCGACGGGCAGCTGGCCCGCTTCAAGCGTGACCCGGCCAACCGCGGTGCGGTCATGGACCGAGGCCTGTGGCGCTTCTCGCGCCACCCGAACTACTTCGGCGAGGCGGTCCTCTGGTGGGGAATTTGGCTCATGGCCGCTGGCGCTCCCGAGGCCCGCTGGACGGCTGTCGGCCCGGCGCTTCTGACGTTTCTCCTGCTGCGCGTCTCGGGGGTGACGCTGCTCGAGCGCACCATCGTCGAGCGACGCCCCGCCTACGCCGAGTATATCCGTCGCACGCCCGCATTCCTGCCCGGTCCGCGGCGCCCCTGAGGCGCTCGCTGACGGACGGGCCCGACATCCGAAGATTTCCGGAAAAATGCGACTCGGGCACTGGCGCACCGCGATCTTTTGGCGTAGTGCTCCGCGCGCGCCGGGTGCCGGCGCAACTCCCCCACCATGCCACGCAGCATGCCGCTTGCCGACGCGGGGGAGGACCTGCTGAAGCAATCGTCGCCGCTCGCGACGAGACCCCGTGTTCGAGGAGTATACCATGAAGAAGATCGCGATTGTGATGGGTGCCCTGTTCGTGATGTCCGGCTGCGGCAAGAAGGAAGAGGCCAAGCCGGCCGAGGGCGCCAAGGCCGAGGGTGAGAAGGCCGCCGAGGGTGGCACGGGGGCTGCGAGCTGCGACGCCTACATCAAGGGCATGGAAGCCTGCATCGCCAAGATGCCCGAGGCCGCCCAGGCCGCCAGCAAGGACGGCATGAAGCAGGCCCAGGATGCCTGGAAGTCGATCACCGACAAGGCCGCCCTCGAGACCGCCTGCAAGACGGCCCTCGACGCCGCCAAGCAGGCCGCTGGCGCGATGTGCCCCGACGTCAAGTGGGAATAATCCCCTTCGCGTCTCGCGCCTGATTCACTCGGGCGCGCTCGAGAGCCCCGCGCTTCGACCGAAGCCGGGGCTTTCGTCGTTTCAGGCGCTCGTCACGAGCTGCACGAGAGCGCCGAGCAGCCCGGCCGGTTCCGCGCCCACTCTGGCCGGCGACCCGCGTGCAGCGTCCCCTCGGCAGCGTCATCGTAGGGCGCCGCGACCGCCGTGAGGAGCGCCTGCAGCGGCCCGAGGTCCCCGCGTTCGGCCGCGTCGATGGCCTGCTGCGCGAGCCAGTTGCGCGGGATGACGACCGGGTTGACGTCCCCCATCCGCGCCCGCCGCGTTGCGTCGTCACAACCAGGCTCGTCGACGATCCTGTCGCGATAGCGCGCAATCCATCCCGTCCAGTCAGCCCCGACCCGGGAGGCGGCCTCGGCGTCGTAGAAGGCCTCGCCGAGCGCTCTGAGCGGGTCGGCGGCGAGCGCTGCCACGGGGCGCATCAGGGCCCGGAAGGTCAGCGTGTGGTCGGTCTCGACAGCCTGCATCAGCGTCAGGAGGTCCTGCACCAGCGCGCGGTCCTCGGGGCGGGCCGAGAGCCCGAGCTTGGCGGCCATCATCGCGTCATGCCCGGCGAGAAAACGCTGCCGGTAGGCCCCGAGCGCGGCCTCGAGCGGGGCGGCGTCACCGACGAGCGGATAGATGGCGTTGCCGAGCTGGGCGAGGTTCCAGAGCGCCACCGATGGTTGCTGTTCAAAGCGATAACGCCGCGTCGACGCGTCGGTCGTGTTCGGGGTCCAGCCCGGCTCGTAGGCGTCGAGCCAGCCATACGGGCCGTAGTCGACCGTCAGCCCGAGGATTGACAGGTTGTCGGTGTTCATGACGCCATGCACGAAGCCGACCCGCGTCCAGTGGACCATCAGATCGGCCGTCCGAAGACAGACCTCGAGGAACCAGGCCGCGAAGGTCTCCGCGTCTGGCTCCGAGGCCCGAGGGAGCTCGGGGAAGTGCGCTCGCACGACCCACGCCGCGAGCGCCCGAAGCGTCGCGAGGTCCTCGAGCGCGGCGGGCAACTCGAAATGACCGAAGCGGACAAAGCTCGGCGCGACGCGACATACGACCGCACCCGGCTCGGGGCGGGCTCGCCCGTCGTAGAACATGTCGCGCACGACCCGAGCGCCCCTCGTGACGAGGCTCAGCGCGCGCGTGGTCGGCACGCCGAGCGCCGCCATCGCCTCGCTGCAGACGTACTCCCGCAGCGAGCTCCGGAGCACCGCCCGCCCATCGGCGGTCCGCGAGTACGGCGTCGGCCCCGCGCCCTTCAGCTGCAGCTCGCGCGAGACGCCGTCCGGGCCCCGCAGGCTGCCGAGCACGATGGCCCGCCCGTCCCCGAGCTGGCCCGCCCAGTGCCCGAACTGATGCCCGCCGTAGCAGGTCGCGATGGGCCGCATGCCCGCTGCCACCCGGTTACCCGCCATGCAGGTCGTGAAGTCTTCGGTCCCAAGCAGCACGGGCGCGATGCCAAGAGACGCCGCGACCGCCTCGGAGGCGGCGAGCAGCGCCGGAGACGCGACTGGCGTCGGCCGCACGTCGCTCCAGCAGGCGCCGAAGACCTGTCGGCGCACGTTTCGCGTGTCCCGGTCGCCCGGTGTCCCGTCGCGAAACGGCGCCTCGAAGGGCAGCGCGTCGAGCGGAAGGGCGGCGTCCGAAGCCACAACCTCGAGACCGCCGCCGCTCATGCGCGCCTCCGTACGCTCAACCCCGGCTCAGTCAAGCTCGGGCCGCTCCGACGCGAGCTTCCAGCGCTTGGGCGAGCGCCAGAGGGACGCGAGCAGCAGCTCGCGCATATGCGAGAACTCGGTCGGGAGCTTGTCCCAGAGCCGCTCGAACAGCTCGCCGTGGCTCAGGATTTCCTTCTTCCAGACCTCGCGATCGACCGTCATGAGCTCGGTGAACCGCTCCTTCGGGAAGTCGCAGCCCTCCCAGTGCATGTCCTCGTAGCGCGGCATCCAGCCGAGCGGGCTCTCGGTCGCGGGCCCGCGGCCATGGACGCGGTCGACCACCCACTTGAGGACGCGCATGTTCTCGCTGAAGCCCGGCCACAGGAACTTGCCGTCGTCATCCTTGCGGAACCAGTTGACGCAGAAGATGCGCGGCGGCGCCGACAGCGTCCGCCCGACCTGCAGCCAGTGGTTGAAGTATTCGCCCATGTGATAGCCGCAGAAGGGCAGCATCGCGAAGGGGTCGCGCCGCACCTCACCCGTCGCGCCGACAGCCGCCGCGGTCGTCTCCGACCCGATGGTCGCCGCCTGGTAGACACCGAAGGCCCAGTTGAAGGCCTGCGTCACGAGCGGCACGGCCGTCGCGCGGCGCCCGCCGACCATGAACGCGTCGATGGCCACGCCCGCCGGGTTCTCCCAGTCGGGGTCGATCACGGGGCACTGGCTCGCGGGCGCCGTGAAGCGCGAGTTCGGGTGCGCCGCCTTGCGACCGCAGCCCGGCGTCCACGGCTTGCCCTGCCAGTCGGTGAGTTCGGCTGGCGGAGTGTCCGTCATCTCCTCCCACCAGACGTCGCCGTCGGGGGTCAGCGCGACGTTCGTGAAGATGCAGTTCGCGTCGAGGCTGCGCATCGCGTTCGGGTTCGTCTTCATCGACGTGCCTGGCGCCACGCCGAAGAAGCCGGCCTCGGGGTTGATGGCGTGCAGTCGGCCGTCGTCGCCCGGCTTGATCCACGCGATGTCGTCGCCGATGGTCGTGACCTTCCAGCCCTCGAATCCCTTCGGCGGCACGAGCATCGCGAAGTTCGTCTTACCGCAGGCGCTCGGGAAGGCCGCAGCGACATAAGACTTTTCACCCGTCGGCGACTCGACGCCGAGGATGAGCATGTGCTCGGCGAGCCAGCCCTCGTCACGCGCCATCGTCGAGGCGATGCGCAGCGCAAAGCACTTCTTGCCGAGCAGCGCGTTGCCACCGTAGCCGCTGCCGTAGCTGTAGATCTGGCGGCGCTCGGGGAAGTGGACGATGTACTTCACGTCCTTGTTGCACGGCCACGGCACGTCGGCCTGTCCCGCCTCGAGCGGCGCGCCGATGGAGTGCGTGCACTGGACGTAGTCACCGTCGCCGAGGGTCTCCCAGACGGCCTGGCCCATGCGCGTCATGATGCGCATGTTGACGGCCACGTAGGCCGAGTCCGACAGCTCGATGCCGATCTGCGAGATGGGGGACCCGATGGGGCCCATCGAGAACGGCACGACATACATCGTGCGGCCGCGCATGCAGCCCTTGAACAGGTCGCGCAGCGTGTTCTTCATCTCGCGCGGGTCGCGCCAGTTGTTCGTGGGTCCCGCGTCCTGGCGACGGTGGCTGCAGATGAAGGTGCGGTCCTCGACGCGGGCGACGTCGGAGGGGTCGGACCACGCGAGGTAGCTGTTCGGGCGCTTCGCCGGGTTCAGGCGCTGGAAGGTGCCAGCCTGAACGAGCGCGTCGCAGAGCGCGTCGTATTCCTCCTGGCTACCGTCGCAGAAGTGGACGGCGTCGGGCTCGCAGTGCTCCACGGTGGCGCGGATCCACTCCTTGGCGCGCTCGTTGCGGACCCAGACAGGAAACTGGACTTCGGTCACGTTCGACGCGGACGGCTGGTAAAGCATGACGAACCTCGGCGGGACGGGGTCTGCTCGGCATGCGCACGGGCCTCGACCCCGAGCGCGCTGGCGCTATACCGCACCTCCGAATCGGACGCGACTGAAAGCGGCGTGGCGGGCGTCCTGAAGCCGACATTCGCGCGACGTCGCGGGCGACGGGGCCCGGGCTCTTTCGCACACCGGCGGCAGCCTACGGTCGGAAGCTGTCGTAGACGAAGGCGTCGGTCCCGTCCGTGATGGTCGCGATGACGACGGTATCGGCCCGGATATCGGCCGGGAGCGCGTTCCAGGCGGCCTCGAGCGTGGCGGCGTGGTCGGGCCCGTACGCGAGGACGTGCAGGATCTGCTTCACCCAGCGCTGGGACGCGCTGACGTTGGCCGTACTGACCTGGATGTCGGCGAGCTTGCCCCGCAGCAGCTCGTCCGCGGCCGTGGCAGACCAGGGCTCGTCGCGCGGCCAGCCGACGGCGCGGGTGACGCTGACGCCGACCCGCTGCCCGTCAATCTCGACGAGAATATCCGTACGCTTGGTGTTGCTGACCGTGTAGGTGATTTCGGTCTCCGTCGCGAGGAGGTGCCCGCCCTCACAGCGGACGAAGTACTCCATGGACAGAATCTCACTCAGAATTGACGAACCGCCAGCGTTGCCAGCCGCCATCATCGTCTGCCCGTCCTCGGTCAGGCGGGTGAGGTCTGCGGGGTGGTCGTAGGGGTCGGCGCCGAAATCGAAGGTGTTCGTAACGAAGCTCGGGGCCGCATCGCCGAGCTCGGTGTCGAGGAAGCCACATGGCCCGGTGATGGCACCGAAGCCCGCTAGCGGCAGCGTCGGGGCCGCCGTGTCCGTCTCGGGCGCCGTGTCTGTCTCGGGCGCCGTGTCTGTCTCGGGCGCCGTGTCAGGTCCGCGCGCCGCGTCGACAGGCGGGGCTGCGCTGTCGTCGGGCGCTGGCGTCCCATCGCCCGCCAGAACGTCTGCGGCCGTCGTCACGTCCACGGGTGCGGCTGGCGCGGGAGCCGGGTCGGCACCGCAGGCGACGAGGACCGAGGCGGAAGCGGCCGAGAGCAGGAGGCGCGGCAGGAAGGCGTGCATGGGACCGGGATAGCGCACCGACTCGGGCGCGGCAACGCAAATTGGGCTCGCCTCGACCCGCGAGCCTGTATCAAGATGCGGCCCATGAACGACGCACGACGCTACCCGGAGTCCCCCGTCTTCTATCGCACCCTCGACCGCGAGCTGCCGCGCATCGTGCGTGGCGAAGGCGTCTGGCTCGAGGACGACGCGGGGCGACGCTACCTCGACGCGTGCGGCGGCGCCTACGTGGCGAACCTCGGGCACGGGGTCGGAACGCTCGCCGCGGAGGTCGGACGCCAAATCGCGCAGGTCGCCTACGTCAACGGGACGGCCTTCTCGAACGCGCCGGTCGAGGCGCTCGCGGCCGAGCTGCGCGAGCTCTGCCCCGGGGATCTCGACTACAGCTGGTTTCTGTCGTCGGGCTCGGAGGCCGTCGAGGCCGCGCTCAAGCTCGCGCGCCAGTACCACGTCGAGCGCGGCAACACGACGAAACACAAGATCATCTCGCGAACCCCAGGCTATCACGGCAACACGCTGCTCGCGCTCTCGGCCTC
>SYAK01000221.1 GCA_005788935.1 Pseudomonadota bacterium | reverse complement strand
GTCCGTGCGCCGCTTCGCGCCCCCGTCGGCGCGTGAGCCTGTGTCTCTCGGCGGTGCGGCATGGTGAAGGCCATCCTCGCGGGGGCGCTCGGGGCGGCGGCCCTGGTCTTCATCGCCGTCCTCGTCGGGCGTCGCATCGCACGGCGTCAGGCGGCGCGGACTGGCACCAGGACGCCGCGACTCGGAACGGCGCGGCGCGGGGCCAACTTTCAGGACGCGCTGGCTGTGCTCGGGGGGCTCGCACGGCATGGGATGTCCGATGTGGCCGAGCGGGCCGAGGGCGCGTTGCCCGCTGAGGCCCGCGAGCGCGGGGTCCTGTCCGAGACCGACCTCTTCCAGTTCAAGTGGGAGGTCGTCTACGGTGTTGTTCGGCGCGTCATCGCAGCCCACGCGGCCGTGCTCCTCGAAAAGCGGCGTCGTTTTCGGGTGGTCGACGATTACGGCAAGGTGTCGATGGTGCACTGGAACGAGGAGAAGACGTACTTCCTGCGGCACGTCATCCTCGCCGACCTCGTGCCCCTGCTCGACGCGGTCGCCCACGTCCAGCTCGTCGAGGCTCCCGAGATGCTCGCGCTGCTCGAGGACGAGTTCGGCCGCGGCGTCGGGCGCGACACAGACACCTGGCTGGAGCTCATCGACGTGACGCTCGACGACGTCGGGGCGGTCAACTTCGGTGGGCGCCGCTCGGCCTCCGACAACCGCCGCTTCGAGGCGCATCTGCTGTCGCGCGAAGCCTTCGTGGCGCTCGTCGCGCGGGCGATGGCGAAGCTCGGCTGGGAGGTTGACGATGTCCCGCTGGTCGCGGGCGGGCGCTGTGACTTTATCACCAGTTATATGGGGCTGCGGGTCGCGGTCCTGTGTGACAACGGCGGCGATCGGCTCGCCCGCGAGGTCGTGGAGCGTGCCTCGGCGGTCCTCGGCGCGGTCGACGCGCACGTCGTGGCGGTCATCTCGGTCAGCGGGTTCGGGCCCGCGGCGCTCTCGTTCGCCGAGGAGCGCGGGGTCCACGCCGTGCGTGCGGTCGAGGCGGGTCAGCACTTTCAGGATCTTGCGGCGGCGGTCGACAAGCTCGGGCCGTCCGCTGTCGGCCGTGCGCGCGGGGGGCGGACGCGTGGGACCGAGGCCGTGCGCCCGTCTTCCGACGGCGAGATTATCGACGCGCAGATCGTCAGCGAGCGCTCGGACGGACGCCCCTTGCGGCTCGGCTATGGCGGCCCTCGGAACGGCTCGGGCTGAGGCACTTCCCCGGGGCAGGCCGGTGCTTACGGCCGGGGGATGTCGCGCCGCCGCAACCGTCTCGTCCTCGCCATCGTCGCGACCGACAGCACCTTCGTCCAGCGCGCGGTCCGCGGCGAGACGCTGTGGGTTGGGAAGTGCATCTTCTGTCAGGGCGCTCTCAGCATCACCCTCGACGGTGACCTCGCCTCGCGCGCGACGGTCGAGCACATCCAGCCCCGCAGCCACGGCGGCGACGACCGCGTCGAGAACCTGGCGCTCGCATGCGCGGGTTGCAACAACGAGAAGGGGATGCGCCATGACGCGCGGCCGCGTGGCGATGCGCGCCTCGCCGAGATCGTGGGCCGCCTCAGCGCGCGCCGCAGCGAGCGCTGGCGTGACCCCGACACCGTCGGGCTCGGGGAGCTTGTGGCCTCGCTCTCGGGGCGTTGAAACGAAGCGTTTCAAGTGTGAAACAGGATGTTTCAACGTGGATGGAGGCTGAAACCGATTGGTTCACGTCGCGCGCTGTACCTGCCGCACCCCGAGGATCACCAGCGCCCCGCCGAGGACGACCGACAGGCCCACCGGCTCGCCGAGCAGCAGCCAGGCCAACACGGCGGTCCCGAGCGGCTGCAGGTTCGTGAAGACCGCCACCCGCGAGGCGTCGGTCCGCGAGAGCGCGAAGCTCCACAGCAGGTAGGACACGACCGAGGTCATCAACACGAGCCAGCCGAGTGCGAGCCACGCCGTCCGAGGGATAACGTCGGGCAGCGGCTGCCACAGGAAGGGGGCCCCGAGGGCCGCCCAGAAGCCCGCCCCGAGCATGGTCCAGCCAGCCACCTGCAGCGTCGTCCAGCGGGCCGCCAGCGCGCCGCTTCCCAGCGTCCAGGCCGCCCACGCCAGCACGGCACCGAGGATGAGGGTGTCGCCAACCACCACGTCGAGCGCCGAGCCGCCTGCCCCGTCGACGAGCCCGCGCTCGAGCAGCAGGACGACGACGCCCGTCAACGCCACCAGCACGCCGAAGAGTCGCCTCCCGCGGAGATGCTCCCGCCCGAGGGCCACCGCGGCAAAGGTCACGACGACTGGCGTGAGCGCGTAGAGCAGCGCCGCGTGGGCGGCGTTCGAGCGTGAGATCCCGACGAGGAACAGACCCTGGTTGAGCGGCCCGACCACGAAACCCCAGGCGAGGAACAGCGGCACGAGCGCGAGCGGTGGCAGGCGTCGAGCGTGGTCGGGAGTTGCAGGGGCGCGCGGCCGCACGACGGCCAGCACCAGCCCGTATACGAGCGCGGTGCCGACCATGCGGATGACAGCCACCGAGGCCGGGTCGAGCGTGGTCGTCACGGCGCGGGCCGACAGGTGTGTGCCGGCGTTGATGAGCGCGTGCCCGAGGAGGGCGACGAGCACTGGGCGCGGCAGCGGCGGAGTCGACATGCGGCGCGCGGTTACCAGTTTCCGCGTGTGCTGTCATGCGAGGTCTCGTGCGTGGGATCTGGCGGGGGGCTCGCTGTCTGTCGAAGCCGCGAGCTTCGCGCCCGCGCGGATGCCGGTCGATGACGTGCAGAGGCCGGGGTGATCCGCTTCGCGCCTTCCGCTGCGCGATTCTCTGCCGAACGTTGCCTTGTCGGCGCAAGGTGCTATGTTCCCGCCGCATGTCACGCGACCTCGCTGTCCCGCCGTCAACCGGGTCGGAGGCTCCGCCCGAACCGGGCGCCGAGCCGCGCCTCGCGTCGGCAGCCACACGTGACACCTGGCAGCCGGCGGAGGCCGTGGCTGTGCCGTCCACGGCCTCCTCGGGGCGCGTCACCGCCGTTCGCCGCCGTCCGGTCGTGCCGCAGACGGGGGTGATGTCGGCGGAGGTCGGCTCGGCCGTCACGGCGTTCGGTCCAGTCGCAGGGGCCAGCCTGCCGACGCTTGATGCCAACCTGAGCCTCGCCGACCGCCTCGGAGTCGAGGCGTTGCGGACGCCCATCGCGCTCGTGGCGCTGCCCGGGACCCCGCAATTCGATACGGACAGCGCGCCTTCAGCCGGCAATTACAGGCTCGGCGAGCTGCTTGGGGCGGGTGGCATGGGGCGCGTCCTTGCGGCGCGCGACGAGAATCTCGGGCGCGTCGTGGCGATGAAGACGCTAGCCCCCGAGAACGCGAAGAACGAGGCGTACATTCAGGCGCTCATCTTCGAGGCGCGCATCGCGGGCTGCCTCGAGCACCCGAACATCGTTCCGGTCTATGAAGTCGGGACGTTGCCGGACGGGTCGCCGTATTACACGATGAAGCGTGTCGAGGGGCGCTCGCTTCAGGAGGTCCTCGAGGGGCTGCAGCAGAAGCGCCCGATGTTCCTCGAGAGTTACTCGCTGCCGAAGCTCCTGCAGTACTTTCGCGGCATCTGCATGGCGGTCGACTACGCCCACGATCGCGGCGTCATCCACCGCGACCTCAAGCCAGACAACGTCCTGCTCGGCTACTACGGTGAGGTCCAGATCCTCGATTGGGGCGTCGCGCGCGTCCTCGCCCATGGCGGGCGCCCGAGCTATTTCGCGGGTCGGGAGGAAGAGCCTGGCATCGTCATCGGGACGCCTCACTACATGTCGCCCGAACAGGCTCGCGGCGACACCCACCTCGTCGACGGTCGGAGCGACATCTACGCGCTCGGCGTCATCCTCTACCAGCTCCTGACGCACACTCTGCCGTACCTCGGCTCGACAACCATCCGGCACCTCGACGCCCTCGTCCTCGAGCCCATCGTCCCGCCACGCCAGCGCGCCCCCGAGCGCGACATTCCCGAGGATCTCGAGCGCATCTGCCTGCGTGCGCTCGCGCCCCAGCGCACCGACCGCTACGGGCGTGTTCGCGACATGTGGAACGAGATCGAGGCGTGGCTCGAGGGTGAGCGCGAGCGGTCTCGCCTGCGCCAGATGGCGGCCGACCAGACGTCGATCGCCGACGAGACGGCCGACCGGTACTACGCCCGCTCGCGGGCCCTCGCGATCCTCGAAGAGGAGATGCAGCACGTCGCGATGCGTGCGCGCCCCATCGACCACCACGCCGAGAAGCGCGCCCAGTGGGAGCTCGAGCTTCGGACGCAGGAAGAGACGATGCTCGTGACGCGCCTCTTCACCGAGGCCGTCCTGGCGTACCAGCGCGCGCTCGCGTTTCAGGCGGATCATCGGCCCGCCCTCGAGGCCCTGACGAGCCTCTACCGTCAGCGCGCCCGCCTCGCCCTCGCGCGCAACGACATCGCCGAGCAGATCCACTACTCCGAGCTCGCGCGGGCGTTGAGCCCGAGCTCGGAAGATGCGCGCGGCCGGCTCAGCGTTCGCACCTATCCCGAGGGCGCCACACTGCGCATCCTCGAGCTCTCTGGAGAGCCCGCGGCGGGTGTCCCGACCTACGTGTCACCCGCCGAGATTTCCCTGAGACCGGGCAGCTACTTCATCTCGGTGTCGCTGCAGGGCTACCGCGATCGACGGGACCCCGTCGTCGTCGACAGCGACTCGCGTGAGCAGCTGCTCATCAATCTCGTGCCGTGGGACTCCTCGCTTCCACTTGCGGCCCGCGGCGACGACCTCTTCGTGATGCGCGACGCCTTCCTGACCTCTGTCGCGACGAGCCGCCTCGGCAGCCTGATGGTCCTCGGGCAGCCGGGCGTCGGAAAGCGCCGTCTGCTCGACGAGTTCGGTGCGTGGCTCGAGGGGCTTCCGCAGCTCGTCGCGTACGGTGTCGTGCGCGTCGAGCGCATGTACCAGCACGTCCCTTTCCACGCGATCGGCCAGCTGTTGGCGCATCGCGCCGGTATCGATCGCCGTGACCCGGGCTCGGTCATCATCGCGAAGGTCACCGAGCTCATCCGTCGCTACTGGGCCCGCGCCCACGCCGAGGTCGTGACGTCGGAGAGCCCGCTCGAGCGCGCGCGCGCAGAACGTTGGCGCTGGGGGCGGTCGTCGGCCGAGATTCGTCAGGCCGATGAGGCCGAGATGGCAGAGGTCGCGAGCCTCGTGCTCTCCCTGCCGAGTTTTCGCGCCCATCTCACGCCGGCCGAGCTCGAGGCCGCCGGCGTCGCCCGCTTCCTCGCGGGGGCGGGCCTCCCCGGCCGTGACGGAGACCACGGGGAGGCGCGGGCGCGCCGGGTCTTTTGGGCCGTGGCCACCCTGCTCAAGCGGATCTGCGCGGTGACACCGCTCGTCCTCGCCATCCGCGGGGCCGATTTCCTCGACCGACTCAGCTACGAGATGTTGCTGCACGTCGCCCACGAGCTCGCAGCGTGCCCCGCCCTGTGCCTGATGTTTGCGCATTCGGACCGGCTCGGTCTCAACTGCGAGCAGGAACTCGCGCTGAAGCACCTGGAGCCGCACGAGGTGCGCCACCAGCTCATCATGCTGCTGCGTGGCTCGGTCAGCGACTCCACGATACAATTCTTTGCGGAGAAGACGAGCGGAAATGCCTTCTATGTCGCTGAGCTGGCGCGCGTCCTTCTCGACGGCGGCGAGCTGCGACAGCTGGGGCGCCAGTGGCGACTGCCGAAGGCTGCGCTGGCCCGCTATGCAGAGGCGGAGATCGAGGACATCCTCGCGAGTCCGCTGCGGCTGATGCCCTCCGAGGCTCACGCGGTGCTGACGGTCGCGAGCGCCTGCGGCACCTCGTTCTGGGCCGAACCGGTCGAGCGGGTCCTTGGGCGCTCCATCGAGGACACTTTGCGTCTTTGCCTTGAGCGAAAACTCATTCAGTTACGAGCCGATGGGAGATATCCCGGTGTTCGGGAGTACAGCTTCCGCCAGAACTGGATGCAGTCGCTCTACTATGAGCGGCTCGGCAGCGACGAGCGCAAGACCGCCCATGCGGCCATCGCGGCCTGGCTCGAGACGACGGGCGCGGGGGCGCTCCCGGACATTGCCTTGCGCGCCCGCCACCTCGCCCGTGCTGGCGACATCACCGGAGCGGCCGAGATGCGTGCGATCCTCGCATCCGAGGCGGCCCTCTGGACGTCAGCCGACGCCCCCGACTGGTTCGCCTGGCCGGAGCCACGGACGGACAAGGTCGCACGACCCGAGGCTTGAGCTCGCGGTCGCCCCGGTTCTTTTCTTGCGCGAAAACATTCCAAAATCACGTTACATGGAGTCCGTGCCGTCATGCTTGTCGTCTGGTCCGCCTTCTTCGCCCTCGTGGCGATCCTGCTCTTCATCGACCTCGCGGTCGTCAACCGGAAGTCGCACGTCGTCACGATGCGCGAGGCCATTCGTGCCTCGGTCGTCTGGGTCGCCATCGCCTTCGCATTCAGCGGCTTCGTCTGGTGGGCCTACACCGACCTGATGCCGAACCCGGCCTATCCGGCGAGCCAGGCCGTGACCGAGTACATCACGGCGCTGCTCGTCGAGAAGTCGCTCTCGGTCGACAACATCTTCGTCATCGCGATGCTGATGTCGTTCTTCCGTGTCCCGTCCGATCAGCAGCACCGGGTGCTCTTCTGGGGCATCATCGGGGCGGTCGTCTTCCGCGGCATCATGATCGCGGCCGGAGCGGCCCTCGTCGCGAGCTTCGACTGGGTCTTCTACATCTTCGGCGCGATCCTCGGCTGGACCGCGTGGCGCATGCTCTTCGCCGCGGAGGAAGAGGTCGACCCGAAGGACTCGAAGATCGTGAGGTTCGCGCGTCGCGTCCTGCCCTTGCACGAGTCGTACCACGGGGACCGCTTCACCATCGTCATCGACGGAAAGAAGCATTTCACGCTGCTGTTCCTCGTCGTCGCCGTCATCGAGGGCACCGATGTGGTCTTCGCGGTTGACTCCATCCCGGCGATCTTCGGCTTCACGCAGGAGCCCTTCATCGTCATGAGCTCGAACGTCTTCGCGATCCTCGGGTTGCGGGCCCTTTACTTCGTTGTGGCCGGCGCCATGCGCGAGTTCCGCTACCTGAAAATCTCGGTGGCCCTGATCCTGCTGGTCGTCGCCATCAAGATGTTCGTGCACAAGTGGTTGAAAGGCATTGACAATCTGGCGCTCTACTCCCTGATTGTCGTGGTCGACATCCTGACCATCGGCGTCGTCGCGTCGATCATCGCGAATCGCTACGCCAGGGCGCACTCGAGCATCGTGCACCCGCCGCGCGACGGCGACTCGGAGGGCTGAGCCACGCCAACCAGGGCCAGTGTCGGTGTCCTTCAGTGTGGCGTCGACGCTGGGCTCCGAGTGGTGCGGTGGTCGAGAAGCCCGAGAGCCGCCTCAGGGGCGGCCTCAGACACATCCCTGGGACGTTCTGCGCAGGGTCGGCGCGGTGCGTGGGGAGGAGTCTGAGAGCCGCCTCAGAGGCGGCCCGGAACACATCCCTGGGATACGGCGCGCGGGTTGGCGCGGTGCGTGGGGAGGAGGCCGAGAGCCGCCTCGGAGGCGGCCCGGAACACATCCCTGGGAT
Organism: Pseudomonadota bacterium; assembly: GCA_005788935.1. The sequence continues at coordinate 97 of SYAK01000221.1, read as the reverse complement.
ACGGCGCCCGGGTTGGCGCGGTGCGCGGCCCAGTGCGTGGCCACGAGGCTGAGAACCGCCTCGGAGGCGGCCCGGAACACATCCCTGGGATATGGCG
>SYAK01000220.1 GCA_005788935.1 Pseudomonadota bacterium | reverse complement strand
GAGCGGCGGCGGATCGGCGATGATGGCCGCGAGCCACGCCCGCAGCTCGGGTCGGCCCGCCGGACAGTCGTCGATGGGCACAAAGGGCGGTGCAGAGGGCACCCCGAGCGAGGCCTCAGCGCCGTCGGACCGCCCGAGCATCCCGAGGCGCCCGTCGCGGACCTGGACCTCGACGCGGGCTCGTCCCGGGCCGGTGACCGGGCTGAACGACACACGCGCCTCGCGCGCTCCGGGCACCTCGGCGACGAAGCGAGCCCGGCGTCGCGTGCGTTGCGCCTCGGGCGCGTCACCGAGCCACGGGCACCCGCCGCAGCGGTCCGCCACGGGGCAGGCGCCGTCGCTGTCATGGCCTTGGGTGTTCAAACGATGGGGCTCAGTCGTTGGCCGCGCCAGCCGCGATCCAGGCTCGCAACATGAAGACGCGGCAGCCCGGACTCACCGGCCCGTCCGCGCCGAGCGGCATCAGGTCCCCCTCGTCCACGCCATGCGTGCCGTCCACCTTTTGCAGCAGGAAGGACGCCGCCGGGTCGCCGGGCACGACGAGCTTCTTGCCGCGGCGCGCGGCGTCGCTGTCGAAGGCCGAGACCCCGACGAGCCGCGCGTGGAGACCGTCTGGCCGCAGATCGAGGCCGCCTGCGGGGCTCGACCCGTGGCAGCCCGGAAACGCGCACCCGGTCGCGAAGTAGCCGCTCGCGAGCGCCGACAGCGACGGGGTCAGCGCGCAGTCCGGGTCGGGCTGCGGGGCCGTGTCCTCGGGCGGGCTCGCGTCGTCGGTCACGGCCAGGTCCTCGGACGGGGCGGCGTCCTCGGTGACGGCCGCGTCATCCGCGTTCGCGACGTCGGACGGTGCGGGCGGCAGCGGCGGGGCGTCGTCGCAGGCGGCGACGGCGAGCGCGGCGCCAAGGGTCACGAGCACACGGGCGGCAACGGTCATGGCGGGGTCTCCTCCGATCGACGGGCCGAAGATAGCGCGGCCGCGGCACCGGGACCAGCGCCGAGTGAGGGCTCATTCATTGCGCTGCCGCGTCCGTCCATCACACACGTCTTCCCTTGCGCGCGCCCCCCGGCTAGCCTGACGCCATGCATCAACTCGCCCCGCAGCGTCTCAGGCCCGTCACGCTCTCCGTCCTCGCGGCGCTCGCCTTCGTCTCGACGGCCTGTGGTGCCGACGAGGCCGCGGGCGGCGACAGCCCGCCGTTGGCCTCCGACCTCGGCCCCCTGTTCCCGGACGCCTCGGCGCCGAGCGACGGCCTGAACGCGGACGCGGCGCTCGTCGATGGCACATTCCCCGAGGACCTCGGCTCCGACGACCCGACCGCCCCTGACGCCTCTCCGGGCGACGCGCAGCCCGGCAGCGATCTCGCGCCCACGGACGCCGTCCTGCCCAGCGACGCGGCGGACACGGCAGCGCCGTCGCGCGGCCTCGTCCGCATCGCGGCCCCGCTCGCCGACGCGACCGTGTCAGGCCCTGTCACGATCGTCCTCGAGCCCGATGACCGCGACGAGCGCCTCGTCGACGCCGTCCGCCTGAAGGTCAACGGCGTCGTGGTCGCGACCGACACCAAGCTCCCGACCCGCTTCGTCCTCGATACCCGGACCGTGGACGCCTTCGCGCTCGAGCTCGTGGCGGAGGCCGAGGACGGCGCCGAGCGCGGCTTCGACGCCACGACCGTCCTCGCCGACAACCCGTCGGTCCGCTTCATCTCGGCGTCCGTCGACGCGCGTGAGGCCCGCGACGGCCAGATCGTGAACATCACCGCTCGGGTCGACGCGCCCGGGACCGTCACGCTCGGCGCCGATTTCTCCGCGCTCGACACAGGCTTCGACCCGTCGCGCGTCTTCAGCGCCCCCCTCGGCGGCGGCGAATACGCCATCTCGTACGTCATCACGCCCACCAACGCCGCCCCTGACGGGGACCACCCCATCCCGCTGACCGCGACCCTCGGGACCGAGGTCGTGCCCTTCACCGGCCTGACGCTCCGCCTCCGGAACGGCGCGATCGACGGGGTGTCGATCCCGAACGGCTTCCATGTCGGCGGGCCCGCGCCAGAGGCGACAGCGGGCTGGACGGTCGCGGCCCCTGCGCTCTCGGCCACCAACACCTCGGTCGTCACGGGCGGCACGACCAACGTGCGCGCCAACATCGCCGGGCTCCCCGCCGCCGACCGCGTCGTCGGTCTCCTCGTCAGCGTCGCCGGCCAGGAGGGCCACTTCCAGGTCCCCGTCGATCCGACCGCCCCGCCCGCCGACGGGCTCGTCGCCGCGACCATCCGGGTCCGTCAGGATTACTTCGCGTCGGTCGCGACCCTGCCGCCCGTCAACCTGCGGGTCGCACTCCGCGACGCCCGTGGGCGGGTGTCTCCGGCCGCGACGATGGCCCTGACCGTCCTGAGGGTCGGCAGCGGCGACCTCCAGTTCTCGCTCAACTGGAGCACGCGCGCCGATCTTGACCTGCACGTCGTCGACCCGCTCGCCTGCCGGACCTACTTCAGCAACAAGAACTGCCTCGGGAGCGGCGGCCGACTCGACCTCGACTCGAACGTCGCCTGTCGGGCGGGCCCGGGGATCGAGAACGTCTTCTTCCAGGCCGGGACCGCGCCGCCCGGTCTCTACGAGGCCTTCATCGTCCCGTACAACGACACCTGCTGTGCCGCGACGGGCTGCACCACCGGCCACCCGTACACGCTGACCATCAACTACTGCGGTCGGACCGAGACGCGCAGCGGCCTCCTCCCCTACCTCAACCGCTCGAGCGTCCCGTTCGCCGAGGCGATTTCGGTCGCCCGCGTCGACAACCGCAGCTGCGACCGGACCGCCGCGGGCCGCGTCCGCTACGAGGACCGGCCGCTCGCCGCGCGTGGCTTCGGCGACTCGCGGTGGCAGGCGGTCGCGGGCGCGGTCGTCGAGCTCCGGGAGCTCGGCACGAACGCCGTCCTCGCGACCGGCGTCACGGACGCCCGTGGAGATTATCTGCTGCGCTTTGCGACCGAGGCTCCGGGCTACGTCGTCGCGGTCCGCACCGAGACCAGCACCGACGAGGGCCTTCGCCGCATCAAGGTCATGAACCATCCGAAATTCAAACGGGTTTACGAGGCGGTCAGCGGCCCGGTTCTGCTGCCGTCCGAGGTCGACGCCGTCTCGATCCGCGACCTCGACATCCCGGCCGAGCGCTTCGCGGGGGCCTTCAACATCTTCGACGTGCTGCGCGCCTCGTGGGACGACCTGCGCCGCGCGACCGGACGGAACCCGCCGGATCTTCGCGTCTTCTGGGCGACAGGCAGCGATACGACCGACACCCGCTACTGCAGCCGCGCCCACGCCGACCTTGGCGCCTGCACCGAGCTCGGCGCCGTCTCGGTCAACGGGCGCGACGAGGATCGCGACGAGTACGACGACATGATCATCGCGCGCGAGTTCTACAAGTTCGCACTTGACACCCTCGCCCGCGACAACCACCCCGGCGGCGCGTCCGACGGCCGCCGCGATACCCCGTCGCGCAGCTGGACGGACGGTGTCACCGCCGCGCTCGCGGCCTCCCTCCTCGGCTCGGAGGCCTTCGTGGACAGCCGGCCGCTCGGCATCTACGTGGTCGACGACCTCGAGGCGATGCCGACCCCCTTCGGCCTCCGCGAGGTCGCGGGTGACCATTCGCGCTACCTCGTGATGGCGCTCGTCCATGACCTCATCGACGCCGCCAACGAGGACTGGGACGCGGTGGCGAACGCCCGCAGCGCTGTCCTCGACGTCCTCTTCACCCACCTCTCGGGCGGTGGTTGGACCGACCGCGGGCCCGCGGGCGTTGACCTGACCGACCTCCTCGACGGCTGGCTCTGTCGCGGTTGGGCCGAGCGGCCCGCGCTCGAGGCGTTGGTCGCCCGCGTGGCGTTCGGGTACGACTTCGGAGGGCCGACGGGCTGCTGGCCCTGAGTCGTCGTGGGCGCCTCCGACCCGCGCTCACTCCGCGGCCGCGGCGGCGCCTCCGCGTCGCGTTGGCGGCCGGTCCGACATCAGGACGCCGACTGGCCGCAGCGGCTCCACGTGGTCACAGACGATGCGGATGATGACGGTCAGCGGGATCGCGAGGACGACGCCGAGCAGCCCGAGGTACCAGCCCCACACGAGCAGGCTGACGAAGACGACGAGCGGCGACAGCGCGAGCGTCTTGCCGAGGTAGCGCGGCTCGAGCACGTTGCCGATGAGGTTGAACGCGACCGTCAACAGGATGAGGGCGAGGATCGCGGGGCCTGGCCCGTCGAACTGCAGCAGCGCGATGAGGACGGGCGGGAAGGTCGCGATGATGATCCCGAGGTTCGGGATGAAGTAGAGCGTGAAGGTGAGGAGACTCCACAGCGCCGGGAAATCGATTCCGAGCGAGAGCGTGATGATGGCGCAGGCGCCCGCGTTGAAGGCGGCGAACAGCGTCTTCGTCGTCACGTAGGAGGCGATGCGCTGCTTGATGCTTGCGATGGACGCGCTGACCGCGGCGTGGTTCGTCGGGCTGAGCGCGCTCTCGAGCTTCGCGCCGATGACGTTCGCCTCCGCGAGGATGAAGAAGAGCAGGAAGATGATGAGCACCGAGGTCCCGAGGAAGTCGAGCAGCCCGGTGACAGCCCCTGTCGCGAAGGACAGCAGGGCCTCGATGTTCGCCTGCGACTCGAGGTCGAGCGACGGGAGCTTCAGCCCGTTCTCGCCGAGCCGCCCCTCGATGCTCGTGACCATCCGTGACAGGCGGCCCGCGTAGTCGGGCAGGCGCGCGATGACCACCTGCAGGTTCGACGCGAAGACGATCGGCAGCGCGATGAGCGTCGCGCCGATGCCGAGGACGGTCAGGACGAGCGCGACCGGGCCGCCCACGAAGCGCTGGAGCCGTCGCTGCAGCGGGTGGCCGAGCAGCGCGACGAAGCCCGCGAGCGCGATCGGCAGAATGACCGGCCGCATCAGATAGCCGACTGCACCGATAGCGATGACCGCCAGGGTGACCAGCGCCATCCTGGACGTCGTCGATTCTCCCGTGTTGACCCGCGTCATTGCGCCATCATGCCGAAGACCGCCGGGGGTGTCGAATATCCGGCGCCGGAACCGGAGGTCACCCGAAGCCTCTTGAAATGCGCCACGCGCGGGGCGATGAACCGCTCGCCCCACGCCCCGAGGCCGCCATGCTCCAGACCCTCCGCGACGTCGCCTCCATCCTGCGCATCCACATCATCGCCATCGCCATCACCGCGGCGGTCGTCTTCGGCTGGCTGCTCACCGGCCGCCACGGGCTCGATGTGGCCCTCATCGGCGGGCTCGACTGGCTGCTCATCAACCTGCTGAACCGCGTGACCGACCTCAAGGAGGACCTGCTCAACGGCATCCGCGGCACCGAGCGCATCGCCCGCCACCCGCGCCTCGCCCTCGGGCTGTGGCTCGCCGTCTTCGCGGGCTCGTTCCTGCTCTCACACCTCATCCACCCCGAGCTCACCGTGTGGCGTGTGGCGGTCCAGCTCGTCGGCGTCGGCTACAGCTACCGCGTGGTCCCGACGCCGCGCGGCTTCCGGCGCTTCAAGGACCTGTACTTCTTCAAGAACTTCATGTCCGCGATGCTCTTCGTCGCGACCGTGTTCATCTACCCCATCACCGCCGCGGACGGCCTTCACGCGACCGAGGGCTTTGCACCCACGCCCGCCACCGTGCTCGCCCTCGTCATTTTCTTCGTGGCCTTCGAGATCACCTACGAAATCCTCTACGACATGCGTGACCTCGACGGCGACCGCGCGGCCTCGGTCCCGACCTACCCGGTCGTCCACGGGCTCGACGGCGCCGCCGCGATCGTGGACGGGCTGCTCGTCGGCTCCGCGCTCGTCCTCGTCACGGCCTTCGCCATCGGGCTCGTCGGCGTCCGCGAGCTGCTGATGGTCGCGGCCCCAGCCATCCAGTACGCCTTTTACAAGCCGCGGCTGCGCGCGGGCACGCTGACGACCGCCGCCTGCATCGGGGTCACCTGGCTTGGCGCAGGTCTCCTCCTCTTCTGGCTCGCGGGGACCTGGGCCTGGGCCGCGGCCGGCCTCCCCGCGAACATCTTCATCGGGCTGCTCGCGCACTGAGGTCCCGCCGCGTCAGCGCCTGCCAGTCGGTCAGCGCCAGGTACGGGATGGCCACCGCCGCGAGGTGGACCCACAGCCAGCCCACGGCCTCGCGGGTCGAGAAGACGAGCAGGACGACGAAGACCGCGGCCGCCAGCATCCGTGGGACCGCGGTCCGCGGCGGCAGGCCCCCGACGTGCCGCCGACGCCGCAGCAGGAAGGCCGCGAGGCCAAGCCCGAGGCCGAAGCTGACGAAGACGGCCTCCTCCGGCAGGGGTCCGCGCAGCACGAAGCGCAGCCCGCCCCACCACAGGGTCACGAGCGCCACGTGGGTCAGGCCGAGCGCCACGACCGGCGCCGCGAGCACGCGCGAGACCCGGGTGTCGCCTCCCGTCCGCGCCCAATCGAGCGCCCACGTGATGGCCCCGGCGTACGCACCCCAGCCGAGCATGCCGATGAGCGGCACGTCGAGGTAGCCGCCCTCGGACCACCACCAGAGGCGCGGCTCTGGGGCGAGCGCACCGTCGAGCAGGAGGCGGGCGTCGACCGCGACCGTCTCCACGAGGCTCGCGTCGACCGTCACCGCGAGGCCGACCCCGAGGGCGAGCCGCCAGCCCGTCAGCCCGGGCATCGCATGCGTGACGACCGCGCGCGACGACAGCACGACGACCGCCCAGATCAGCACCACGAGGGCCGGGACCTCGTCGAGCATCAGCCACCAGACATCGCCATAGTGATAGAAGTCGTAGCGCAGGATCGACGTCTCCTCGGCGAGCCACGCGCCGACAGCGACCACGACCGCGTCCTGCAGAAAGGTCTGGCGTCCGCTCGTGGGCGTGGCGCGCCACATGAGCCCGAAGGTCAGCGCGAGCACCGCGGTGCAGAGGGTCTGGAACGCGTGGGCATCCATCCAGGGTCCTTGGAAAAAATGGTCTTCCTGATTAAAAATCGGATTGGGCGGTCGCTCAGGGCCGCTCACGCCGCGCGAAGTACCTGCGCAGGTCCTTGTCCATCCGCGTCCGCTGCGCGTTCGGCGCCCGCCGACGGCAACTGCGGGCCTCGTCCGAGCCGCGCGCGGCGCCCCAGCGGTGCTCGGGGCAGTCGTTCGGGTTCCAGCCCACCTCGAGCGCCTCGGCGCGGGCCATCAGCGCGGCGAGCGTCAGGGTCTGCGGGCGGCCATCGCTGCGCCCGTAGCTGAAGGACGTCGCCGCGAGGCGCGCGCCGAGGTGGGCTTCTACGCCGCCGGAGGTTTCGAGGTCATTCGTGAAACGCGAGGGGTTGCGGGCGAGGCGCGCGGGCAGCTCACGGACGACGTCGAGGGCGATGAGCAGCCGCAGATCGCGCGAGGGCGTCGAGAAGTCCTCCCACGGCCCCGTCGTCAGGAAGAGCCCGCCCGCTGTCTCGGGCATCGCGATCGGCTCGACTGGCCGTCCCCGCGGGTCTGCAAACCAACGGTCCGCGGCGGCCACCGCCTCGACCCGCCGGTTGACCTGCTGGGCGAGGGCCTCGAGGACCGCCGCGACCGCGACCGAGGCGGCCATCGGCAGCGGGTTGGCAAGCGCGTCCATCGCCTCGTAGAAGGCCTCGCGTCCGCCCTCCCACTGCGCGAGCGAGACGTCGCCGTAGTCGGGGTCGGAGGCGAGCGCCGCGTTGCCTGGCATGACGTGGGGCTGGCCCGCGTCGAGGCGCAGCGGCCGAAAGCGCCGCCAGCCAGCCCCGCGGACCCCGTCGTCGGGCGGGAAGAGGAAGTTGCCGCGCCAGAACAGGCGCCGTCCCACCGTCTCGTCGGGCTGTGCGTCGACCGCCATCAGGGCCCCTGGCGTCGTCGCCGTCTGTGGGTACCAGGTCGCCACCATCATCACGTGGCCGTAAGGGTCGGCGTAGACCGCGCCTGGCCGCAGCGCGTCGCGGGTCAGCGCGATCGGGTACAGGTCGCTCGCGTCGGAGGCCGGGTCCGGGCGCGGCGAGGAGGCGTGGATGGCGCCCCGCATGCGCCCGACGAAGCTGCGGAAGGCCTCGACGGGGTCGCGCGACGCCCCCCGCTCGGCGTTCGTCACGAGCGTCACCTCGCAGCGCGGTGACAAGCGCCGGCTGCCACGCGTGCAGCGGCGGTATCCCATGGGCAGCCCGAGCTTCCACGCGAAGTACGCGCGCAGGACGTATGGAAAATCGGCGCAGTCCGGCCTCAGGCCGAGCCCCTCGGCGTCTTCTCCGAGCCCGAGGTGCCCGTGCAACGCGTTGCGCGCCGGGTCTGCGAGGACCGCCGCGAGCCGCGGCCAGGACACCTCCGCCTCGCGCGGCGCCGTGAAGAGGTGCGCCACCCAGAGGCTGAAGAGGTCCTCGCTGTCCGCGTCCCAGCGGCCGCGGGTCTGCCAGACGGCGGCGCGCCGTGGGCGTGGGGTCGGGGTTGGTGGCTCGTCGAAGACCGCCACGGGGTCGCACGAGACCGGACGTCCCCCGGCGAGGACGATGACGCGAAATCCGCCGTGCGGGGCTGCTGGCAGCGCCGCGACGAGCCCCCCGGGCGGCCCTTCGAAACGTTGCAATTCAAAGGGTATCGGCAGCAAGGGCGCCGCGTCGGTTGTCAGCAACAGCCCGATCGGGCCTGTGCCCACACGGTCGGTCGCGAGCAGCACGCGCACGGGGGCACCCGCCACGACTGACGCCGGACTCACCCGCAGGGCCCCGTCGTCACGTGGACGACAACGCGCGCCGTCCGGCAGGTCCGCGGCCGCGCCACCCGCCTCGGCAATCACGGCGAACACGGCGGCCGCGAGGACGAGCGGGCCCATCGTCAGGGGAAGCCGGCCGTGTCGAGCACGAGGCGGGTCAGGGCCTTCACCCAGCGCGGATGCGCGTTGACGCACGGGACCGCCCGCAGCGCCTCACCGCCCGCCTGTCGGAAGTCCTCGTCGGCCCGGATCCCGATCTCCTCGAGCGTCTCGAGGCAATCGGACACGAACGAGGGCGTCACGACCATCAGCCGCTTCACGCCCCGCTCGACCAGCTTGCCGAGCAGCACGTCCGTGTACGGCTTGATCCACGGGTCTCGCCCGAGACGGGACTGGAAGCCGATGGACCAGCGCCCTTGTTCGAGCCCGAGCTTCTCCGCGACGAGCCGCGCGGTGGCGTGGCTTTGCGCGCGGTAGCAGGCGTGATTGGCCGCGACGAGGCGGTCGCAGCAGGTCTCCGACGCGAGGCAGTGAGCGCCCGTCGGGTCGGTCGCCTTCACGTGCCGCTCGGGCAACCCGTGGAAGCTGAAGAGCACGTGGTCGGGGGTGAAGGTCGCGAGCTCCTCGCGCGTCACGTCGGCGACGCTGTCGATGAAGCCCGGGTCGTCGTAGAAGTCGCGCACGACGACGACGGGCGGGACCACGGGCAGGTCCTTCACGAGGTCCATCACGCGCTCGAGCGTGCTGCCCGTCGAGCTCGAGGCATATTGCGGGTAGAGCGGGCAGATGACGAGCTTTTTCAGCGGGTATCGTTGCAGCTCGTCGAGCGCCGAGGCGAGCGAAGGGTTGCCGTAGCGCATGCCGAGCGCCACGCGCCACGTGTCTCCGAGGCTCGTCGCGACCGCCGCCGTCAGCCGCTTGCTCCAGCCGAGGAGCGGCGACTGGCCCACGTCGACGCCGCGACCCCAGATCGTCTGATAGGCGTGGGCGCTCTTGCGCGGCCGCACCCGCAGGATGACGCCGTGAAGCAGCAGCGCCCGCCCGACCGGGTTGATGTCGAGGACGCGCGGATCCGACAGGAATTCGCGCAGGTAGCGGCGCACAGCGCCAGTCGTCGGGGCGTCGGGCGTCCCGAGGTTGACGAGCAGGAGTCCGTTCATCGCGTCTCGCCCTCCATGGGTCTCGGCGGGTATCGGTACGCGCCGCCTGCCGCAGGCGAGGGCGAGCGGCAGGTCGGGGCGCGCCCCTGTTGTCGCTGGTTCGTCCCGTCCTTGGAACTTTTTATTTCCATCGTCCGTGGCCGCCGCTTAGACGTTCCCGATGAACCCGCCGTCGCTCCCCGCCCGCGCCGAGAGGCGCCTGTCCATCCCGTCCACGCTCATCGCCCTCGCGCTCGCGCTCGCGGCGTGCCAGGAGGCGGGTGTCGCTACGCAGTCTGGCGATGTCTCCCCGGGAGGAGATGCCTCCGCGACCGATGACGGTCTCGCCGAGGCCGACGCGAGCGCGCCCGCCTCGGACGCCGCGACCCCCGAGGCGGATGTCGAGACGCCCGCGGGCCTCTCGATCGTGCGCATCGCGACCCCGACTGGCGACGCCGAGGTCGAGGGCAGCATCTCCGTCGAGCTGCTCCCGGTCGGGCGCGGCGAGCGCCTCGTCGACTTCGTCCACCTCAAGGTCAACGGCGAGACCATCGCGTCCGACACCAAGCTGCCGACGCGCTTCGTGGTCGACACGCGCCAGTTCGCCCTGCCGCGCCTCACGATCACGGCCGAGGCCCAGGACGGCTTCGATGTGGGGGCCGACACGGTGCAGGTCCGCACGAAGAACCCGCCCATCCGCTTCACCGAGGTCACGCCGCGCGATCTCGCCGTCAAGAACGGCCAGGTCGTCAGCGTCATGGTGCAGATCGACGCGCCTGGCGACGTGACCCTCGAGCCTGATTTCACGGCGATCGACAGCGGCTTCACGGCGGGCTCGGCCTTCAGCCTGCCGCTCGGCGGCGGCCAGTACGCCATCACCTACGTCATCAGCGAGCGCAACACGCGCCGTGACGGCAGCTATGTCATCCCGCTGAAGGCGACGCTCGGGGTCTGGGAGGTCCGCTACGAGGCCTTCGCGCTGCGCCTCCAGAACAAGCCCGTCATCGGCGTCACCGTCACAAACGGCGTCTTCGTCGGGACGACCCCGCCGCTCTCGACAGCAGGCTGGGCCCCCGCCGCGCCGCCGCTGTCGGCGAGCAACGCGACCGTCGTGACCGGTGGCACGACGACGGTCCGTGCCAACATCGGGGCCCTGACCGGCAGCGAGGACATCGTCGGCCTGCTCGTGAGCGTCCCCGACGAGGACGGATACTTTCAGGTCCCCGTCGACCCGACCGCCGACCCCGCGGATGGCGAGGTCGGCGCGACGATTCGCGTCCGGCAGTACGCGGCCGACGAGGTCGCCCCGCGCACCCTGGCCCTCCGCCTCGCGCTGCGCGACGCCCGGGGCCGCGTCTCGAGCTGGCTCCCCTACACGCTCAACGTCATCAAGGTCGGCGGCGGCGACATCCAGTTCTCGCTCGCATGGGACACGCGAGCGGACCTCGACCTGCACGTCATCGATCCGTTCAACTGCGAGATTTACTACAACAACAAGACGTGCCCCCGCAGCGGTGGCAAGCTCGACCTCGACTCGAACATCGGCTGCTCGAACGGTCCGGCCAACGAGAACGTCTTCTGGCCGACGAACGGGGCGCCGCCTGGCATCTACGAGGCGCGCATCGTGACCTACAGCGACGACTGCTGCGCGAGCTCGGGTTGCCGCCAGGGGCACGGTTATACCCTGACCGTCAACTACTGCGGCCGCACCGAGGTGTACTCGGGCGTGCTGCCCTTCCTCGGCCGTAGCGGCGCCAGCAACGACGAAGCCGTCCGCATCGCGCGGATCGACAACCGCGGGTGCGACCGGGTCGCGACGGGGCGAATCCGCTTCCAGGACAAGGTCTTCGACGAGAACGGCTTCGGGGCCTTCCGTTGGAAGTCGGTCGAGGGCGCGGTCGTCGAGCTGCGCGAGATCGGCACGAACATGGTCCTCGGGACTGGCGTCACGGACGCGCGCGGCCATTATTTCGTGCGCTACGCGACGCAGGCGCCGGGCTACATCGTCGCGGTCCGAACGCGCACGAGCGAGGACGAGGGGCTCCGCAACATCCAGCTCTTCGACCACCCGAAGTTCAAGCGCATCTACGAGGTGACGAGCCCGCCCGTCCTGCTCCTCGACCCCGACGCCGAGACGACGGTTCAGGACATCGACATCACCGTCGAGCGCAACGCGGGCGCCTTCAACATCTTCGACATCCTGCGCCAGGGCTGGGACCAGGTCCGCCTCACGACGGGCCGCACGCTGCCCGAGCTGCGCGCCTTCTGGGCGACGGGCACCGACACGACCGACACGAACTACTGCAGCCGCTACCTCTACGAGCTCGGCGTCTGCACCGAGCTCGCGGCCGTCTCGGTTCAGGGCAAGGACGAGGACCGCGACGAATATGACGACATGATCATCGCCCGCGAGTTCTTCAAGTTCGCCCTGAACGAGCTCGCGCGCGACTCGCACCCGGGCGACGTCAGCGACGGTCGCCGCGATGACGCGCGTCGCAGCTGGACCGAGGGCGTGACCTCCTTCCTCGCGGGTGACATCACGGGCTCGCGCTACTTCGTCGACAGCCGCCCGCTTGGCGTCTACATCGTCGACGACCTCGAGGACATGCGGAGCCCCTTCGCCTTCCGCACGATCGACGACGCCCTCTCGCGCTACCTCGTGATGGCGCTGATGTGGGACCTCGCCGACTCGGACAACGAGGACTGGGACACGGTCGACCGCGCGCGCAACGCCGTCTACGACGTCCTCTTCACCTACCTCGCGGACCCGGCGTGGGTCGACCGTGGCCGGACCGGCGTCGACCTCACCGACTTCCTCGACGGCTGGATGTGTCGCGGTTGGGGCCAGCGTGAGGCCCTCGAGCTGCTCTTCGACTATCACCAGATCAGCTACGACTTCGCGGGGCCGACCAACTGCTGGCCGTGAGTCTGGCGGACGTCACGCAGGAGGCGCGCAGATGGCGACGTGGACGCTCGAGGTGCGCGGGATGCACTGCGCGGGCTGCGCGGGCCGACTTGACAAGGTCCTCGGGGCGCAGCCCGGCGTGCGCGAGGCCCGGGTCGAGTTCCTGAAGGGCACCGTGACCTTCGACGTGGACACCGGGGCTTCGCAGACGGACCTCGCGGCCGCGGTCGAAGGCGCTGGCTTCGTCGCGGGCGCGTGGCGTGACGACGGGTCTGGCCACTGACGGACAAGGGAGGGCAACGCATGCGGACAAGACCGACAGGCGTCATCGCCGGGCTGCTCGCGGCTGGGGGCCTGACCCTCGGCGGGCCGGCCGCGCGGGCCGATACGGACGACTTCATGGGTGGCTTCCTCGTCGTCAGCGGGGTCGCGATGCTCGGCCTCGGGACGGCGGGCCTCGTCGACATCTACAGCGGGCCCGCGCCGCAGACCGACGACGAGCGACAGCTGCGGCGCGAGGCCGAGCCCTTCATGTGGATGGGGGTCACGAGCGGCCTCGTCGCGATCGGCTTCGGCGCCTTCGTCCTGTCCGCGGATGAGGCTCTGTCCGAGCCCGCATGCGACGAGGGCCCGTGTGAGGCCGATGACCCTCAGGCCGCGCCTGTCGCGGCGGCGCCGACGCTGACGTGGGCCCCGATGGCGGGCCCTTCGTGGGGTGCGGCGGCGGTCTTGCGCTGGT
>SYAK01000219.1 GCA_005788935.1 Pseudomonadota bacterium | reverse complement strand
CGAGGCGCAGGCGACCGACCGCGCACACCGCATCGGGCAGACGAAGCCGGTCTTCGTCTACAAGCTCGTCGCGGAGAACACGGTCGAGGAGAAGGTCATCGAGCTGCAGGAGAAGAAGAAGGAGCTCTTCGACTCCGTGGTCGACGGCGAGGCGCTCGGCGGCGGGATGTCGCTCGAGGACATCCGCGCGATCTTCGACGACTGACGGCCTGACGCAGCACGGAGCGTTGACCCGAGTTGGCGCGCCGACTAGCGTGCGGCCATGACGGAGCGCGGTGGACGGTTGCGAGGCGGCTACCATCGGTCGCGCAGCCTGTGGGCTGGGTGGGCGGCGGCGACGTGGCTCATCATGCCAGTGGCGGGTTGTGAAGGCGACGGCGCGCCCGCGCTCGGGGACGCCAGCACGGACGCGGCGATGGCGGACGAGGCCCATGTCACGGAGTCGGGACCGGGTCCGGCGTCGCTGTTCCTGCACGGGGTGACGCCCGACCGCGGTCCTCCCGAGGGCGGGACGCGGGTGACCTTGCGGGGAGCGGGCTTCGCGGCCGGTCTGCGGGTCTTCTTCGGTCAGACCGAGGCCACCACGGTTGAGGTCCTCGACGCGACGTCTGCGACGGCCATCGCCCCACCCCACCCGCCTGGGCGCGTGGATGTGATGTTGACGGTCGCGGCGGTCGCGGCGGTCGCGGCGATCGAGGACAGCGAGGGGGCTCGCCAACCAGACGCATTTGAATACGTGGGCACGCTGCGACTCGACCGCGTCGCGCCCGCCGAGGTGCCAGTGGCCGGGGGGACGCTCGTGACCCTCGAAGGCACTGGGTTCACGCCGGATTCTCAGGTCATTGCGGGCCGGGCGGGACGTGCTGCGACGCGCTTCGTGGACGCGGGGACGCTGCTCGCGGTGGTGCCACCCGATGACTTTGGCGATCGCGACGTCCACGTGGCGACAGCGACCGAGGTGGCGACCGCCCCGGGCGCCCTGCGATATCGCGAGGGGCCGCGGCTCGACGCGCTGCACCCCGAGGGGCGGGTGCCAGAGGGGGAGGCCTGGGTGCTGCATGGGCGCGGGCTGGCGGTCGGGACCCTCGTGACGGTCGACGGGCTCGAGATGACCGGCTGGAAGGCGGCCGGGGATGGGCGGGCGCTGACGTTCGTGGCGCCAGACGGCCTGCTCGAGGCGGGCGAACAGGCCGAGATCGTGGTGGCAAACGCGTGGGGCGTGGCGGCGCGCGCCTTCCCGGTGCCGCGGCTCGACGAGGAGGCCGGGAGGTGTCGCGCGCTCGGCGAGGTCGGGGACGCGCGCGGGGGTGACGTGGTGGCCCTGTGGTGCCCGGAGGCGGGCCCGGAGGCTGCGTTCACGGTCGGGCCGACCGCGGCGCGGGTGGTGGCCCGGAGCGGTGCCTTCGTGGCGCTCGCGAACCCGGGCGGACCGGAGGGCGCTGTCGCGATCGCGGCGCGGGAAGACAACGCGATCGTGGCGGAAATACCGTGGCGGCTCGCGCTGCCAGCCGGGGCGGCGCGGCTGACAGGTCTGACACCGACCGAGGGCGCAGCCGAGGGTGGCGATCGCGCCTACCTCGAGGGCGGCCCGTTCGCGGCGGGCGCGGTCGTGACGGTCGGGGCAGCGGTCGCGGGCGGGGTGAGGCGCGAGGCGGACGGGCGGCTCTCGTTCGACGTCCCGGCCGGACCGCCAGGGATCGCGGACGTGCGGGTCGTGCAGGCCGGGACCGTGTCGGTCCTGCGGGCGGCGTGGACGTGGCGAGGGCTGGGGCTGTCACTCGTCGTGGCGTCGCCGTCTGTCGTGGCGCAGGCTGGCGGCACGCGGGTGACGCTGGTGGGGAGCGGCCTTGGCCGAGACACGGCCGTGCGTATTGGGGGTATTGCATGTCCGGTCGTCGAGGGCCTCGGATCGTCGGTGCTGGTCGTGCGGAGCCCGCGCCTCGACCCAGGCGCCCATGACGTCGAGGTGCGCTCGCTGTCCGGTGCCATCGCACGGCGAGTCGGGCTCCTCGTGGCCCATGACCCACGGAGCGCGTTGGGCGGAGCGTGGGGCGGGCCGGTCCGTGGGGCCATCGACGTGACGGTCGAGACGACAGAGCCGCAGCGGCCCGTTGACGGCGCGACCGTCGTCGTGACAACGCCCACAGGCGAGATGCACGTCGGCGTTACGGACGGCCGCGGGCAGGCGACGCTCTCGGCGGACGGGCTGGCGGGGCCGCTCGACGTCAGCGTGTCGGCCCCCGGATTCACGGCGGCGAGCTTCATCGAGGTCGACGCGCGGCACGCGACGTTCGTCATCTACCCGAACCCGCCGCCGCCCGCAGGCGAAGGCGAGCCGCCGCCAACGCCGCCGAACGCGGTGCTCTCGGGGCGCGTGAGCGGGATCGACAAGTTCGTCACGGCGCCAGCCGGGCGGTGCGAGGCGTTGCTGGCCGAAGGTGTCACGGATTGCATGCCGTGCACACCTCAGGAATCCTCCGACTCTGGCGCGTGCGGGGGCGAGGCGGAGCTGGCCTGCGTCGGGCGTGAGGTGGAGGGCCAGGTCGCGCATGCGTGCCTGCGGGCGTGCGCCGTCGACGCGGCGCAGGGGCGTGGATGCCCGGGCGGCTATGCATGCGGCCCGACCGAGGCTGGGGAGCGCTGCGTTCCAGCCCCTGGCGAGCGCGCGGCGGTCTGCAACGTCACGACCCAGGGCGGCTTCGGCTACAATTTCCCGCCGCAACCGACGGGCTGGGTGGATGACGACGCACGCTACGTGCTCGACTCGCGTCGACTCGGCGATCTGGCGGTGTACTGCTTCGGTGGATATCGCCATGATGACGGTAGCTTCACCCCCGTCGTGCTCGGGGTCCGGCGCCACATTTCCGCGACCTCGGGGGCTGTCCTGCGCGACCTCGACGTGGCGCTCGAACACCCGCTGCGGCGAACCGTGCGAGTCCGCATCCCGGAGCCACCCGACGCTGGCGGCCTGCCACTCGCGCCGCCTGTCATCGGCCTGAGCCTCGACCTCGGCGCGGATGGTGCGATCGGGCTGAGCCGGGTGCCGATCCCGGACGCAGCGCCCGGATTCTGGCGGCTGCCGCAGCAGCTCGAGGCCCTGGCGGGCAACCTCGCCGACGGCCGATACCTCGTGCTCACCACGCTGCGTCCTGCCCTCCCGCCCGACGATCCGACGGCTCCGCCACACCCGCTGGCCAACGCACGCAGCAACAGCCTGATCACGGCCGCAGAGTCACTCGTGGCCGAGCGGATGCCGGTGCGAGACGGGGACGCATGGCGCCTCGACTCGGTGCGCCTCGAGCGCGATCTGCATGGCCTCTGGCGCGGCGAGGACGGACGCCTCGTGGCGGTCGGGGAAGCGGGGACGGTGCTGCTGCGGCCCGCGACTGGAGGCGGCTGGACGCGACAGTCGCCGGCCACCCCCTCCACGCTGCGCGCGATCGCGGGGCGCGAGGACGCGCTGTGGGCGGTCGGTGACGGCGGCGCGAGCGTCGTCTGGGACGGACGGGGGTGGCGCGCGGCGCCGGGTCCTGCGGGGAGGCCGAACCTGCTCGGCGCAGCGCGCCTCGGCGACAGGCTGGTCGCCGCGGGCGAAGCGGCTGTCTGGGAACGCCCACTGGCGCTGACCGACGGAGACGGCGTCGAGGCGTGGCGACCGCTCGCGATGGGGCTCCCTGAACGGATCGTCGGGCTGAGCGAGGCGACAGGGCTTGCCTTCGGGGCCGCGGGCGCTGTGTGGCGGGTGGCGCAGGATGGGCTCGCCGCGATCGGCCGGACCGATGGCTGGGCGGTGCTCGCGGCGGCGCCGCTCGGGCCGACGCTGGCGCTCGGGGTTGGCGAAGGCGGCGGGCTGGCGCGGATCGACCTCGCCGCAGGGGCTGTGACTGTCCTCGACGGCGCCTGTGACGGTGTAGCGGGCGCTCCACTCACCGCAGCGCTCGCGATGGGCCCGGGGGAGGTCCTGGCGCTCGGCGAGCGCGGTCTGGCGGTCACGCTCCGCGAGGTCGGCGACGGGCGCCTCTCCTGCGCTGTGGCGACCATCGCTGCGTACCGCAGCCGGCCGGCGGCCGCGGCCCTCGCAGCCGACGGGACGGTGCGGGTGGTCGGCAGCGCCGCGTTCGACCTCGGCCCCTTCCTCGCGTTCCCGGAGGCGGTGGCGGGACCCGTTGGCCCGCTGCCCGGGGCGCTCGTGTGGACATGGCGCGGGGGTCCGCCCGCGGGGTACGTCCGGCACGCGCTGACGCCTGCGGCCGGGCCGACGGCGTGGGTGCTGGTCGTCGAGGGACGGGAGTCACGGGCCCTGCTGCCGGACCTCGGGCGTCTGACGGGCAGCGAGCCGCTGCCGCCGGGGGCGTGGCGCTGGGACCTGATGCGCGTGCTGAGCCCGGGCTTCGACCTGGACGATCACACCACCCGCAGCTACGGCGTCATGACGCGCGACAGCTGGAGCACGAACCAGACCGCGCTCGAGCTGGCGCCGTAATGCGTTGAAACGGCGAGACCCAAATCCTTTGGACTGCAAGCATGTGCTTGGTGTTCAAAGGATTCGAGTCGTGTGACGGCGCGCGCTAGGGCTCGGCCGCGCGGAACGCGGTGGGGTCGACGCGCCATTTGTCGACCTCGGGGAAGATCACATCGAGATAGCGCGCGAGGGCGTCACCGCAAGGGCCGACGCCGTGGCGGCCGACGAGGTCCTGGATGGCGATGACGACGGCCTCCGCGCTCGGGAAGCGGTCCTCCGGGCGGCGCGCGATCATGCCGCGCATGACGTCCTCGATGGCTGGCGCGATGGCCGGGTTCCACTGCCGGGGCGAGGGCAGCTCCCAACGGGCGTGCAGCGCGAGCGTCTCTTCAAGGTGCCGGGCCGGAAACGCCTGAACACCGGTCAGCAGCTCGAAGAGCACGAGGCCGAGCGAGAAGATGTCGCTGCGCGGGTCGAGCGGGAGACCGGCGGCCTGCTCGGGGGAGAGGTACGGGGCCTTGCCGAGCGGGCCGGTGACAGCGTCCTGATGGGGCACGTCGTGACTGTCGCGTGCGATGCCGAAGTCGGTCAGTTTGACGGTGCCATCCCAGCCGACGAGGATGTTGACGGGGCTGACGTCGCAATGAACGAGGCTGCCGTCGCGGCCATCGGGGCCAAGATGGTGGGCGATGTGCGCGAGCGCGTGGGCGACGCGGCTCACGATGTGGAGCGCAAGGTTCGGCGGCACGTAATCATTGCGCTCGTCGAGGCGGGCGTTGATGGACTCGAGTGTAAGGCCATGGATCCACTCGAAGATGAGCGCCGGGCGGTCATCCCACGTGACGAGCTCGAGGGCGTGCTGGATGTTGGGGTGCCGCAGCCCCGCGAGGCGAGTCGCCTCGGCCATGAAGAGCGCCCGATAGCCCGGCCGGCTGGCGAGCTCGCGGCGGATGGTCTTGACACCGACATGCCGGATGAACTGCCCAAGGCCGCGCTGCTCGGCGAGGTAGACCTCAGCCATGCCGCCATCGCCGACCTTGGCGAGGATCCGCCAGGTCGTCAGCGCGTGGAAGGTGTCACCCGCCATCGGACCTCCGAGGAGACAAAAGTGAGCCGTGTCCCGGAGCGGTTGAAAGCGGGATCGTCCGCGCGAGGGCGGACATGATGTCGCACCCGCCTCCAGAGGGCCGGTCAGAGCGGGGGACGGCGGTCGGCCCACGGCTGCGCGACCTCGAGCTCGGCGGCGAGCTCGAACAGCGTCGCCTCGTCCCCGAAGCGACCGACCCACTGGGTCCCGATCGGAAGGCCCGACGCGCTCTGAGCGAGCGGGAGCGAGATGGCAGGCTGCCCGGTCAGGTTGAAGAGCATCGTGTTCGGCGTCGCTGCGAGGGCCGTGCGAGCCATCCCGTTCAGCGCGCGCTCGAGGACGGCGCGGATCGGAGCCGCGGTGAGGGCGCGCATCAACAGCCGCTCGTGGGGTTTCGGGCCCACCTCGCCGATCCGCACGGGCGGGCGGGCCGCGGTGGCGGTCAGAAATACGTCACAGCTTGCATCAAACCATCGCGCGATCGCGCGTCCGGCGAGGTGGGCGGCGTGAGCGGCGGCGGCCAGCTCGGCGGCTGGCAGCGTCTCGCCGAGCGTTCGCAGCATCCAGGTGGGCTGCTCGAAGGCGTCTCGACCGACACGACGGCCGGTGAGGACCTCGACCTGACGCACGGAGAGCGCGGTGTGGGCGGCGATGTAGGTGAAGTAGGTGCGGGTGAGGACCTCGCGATCAAAGGGCGGGCGCGCCTCGAAGACCTCGTGGCCGAGGGACGCTGCGAGGCGTGCAGCGGCCTCGACGGCGGCGATATTGTCGGCGTGCTGGCTGTCGCCGAAGAGGGCGTCGCGCGTGAAGGCGATGCGGAGGCGGCGGCCAGCCCCGGCCGCGCCGCTCGCGACGGCCTCGCGCCAAGGGCGG
>SYAK01000218.1 GCA_005788935.1 Pseudomonadota bacterium | reverse complement strand
GGCTGGGGCGGTCGGGACGTCCGTCGGTGCGGGCGCGGCGGGCGCAGGGGCCGGGGCTGCTGGCGCCGGCTCGGCGGGAGCTGGCTTGTCACCCTCGGCCCCTGGACGACTCTCGCCCGACGGCGTCAGACCATAGCGGGGCGCCTCGGGCTCCGGAGGCGGCGCCTCAGGCGTGGTCGAGACGAGCAGATAGGCGACCAAACCGACGAGCACGAGCGCGCCGAGCACGATCCAGACCCCGAAGCCCTTGCGCCGCAGGGCGGCCTCCGGATCGACCGTCTCCTCCTCCTCGACAAGCTCGAGCCCGACGCCGTCGCCCGCGAACCACTCGCGGTCCTCGGTCGTCTCGGTGGCGGCAGGCGGCTTCGTGGCACCACCTGCCCGCGCGCGAGGCGCCTCTGCGGCCGCGGTCGAGACGACTGTCGGCTCGGAGCGAACGGCCGAGCCACCCTTGACGATGGCTGGCGCTGGCGGGGTTACGGCGGCGGTCATGACGGTCGGCGCGGCCGCGCGGCGGGCCGCTGTGCCCTCGGTGGCGGTCTCGCGCGTGTCGCTCGCGGCGGGTGTGCCGTCGAGCGTCGGACGGCGCGACTTGCGGGTCGAGGCGCGACGGCCGCCCTTTTGGTTCTGCGGGCTCTGGCGGCCTCGCGCGTTCGCGGCGACGGCCTCTTCGTCACCACTCTCGGGGTGCAGCTCGGCCACGCGGGCCGAGAGACCCCGAAACATGGCGGTCCCGTGGGTGCTGGCCCCCCGCTCTTCCTCAGGCTCAGGCTCAGGCTTCGGCTCGGGCTTTGGCTCCGGCTCGGGCTTTGGCTCGGGCTTTGGCTCGGGCTTCGGCTCCGGTTTCTTCTCCAGCTCGGGCTTCGGCTCGGGCTTTGGCTCCGGTTTCGGCTCCGGCTTCGGCGCTGGGCTGGCCGCGAGACGCGCCGCCGCGAGGGCCGCGACCGAGAGCCCCTCCGACGAGGCGCCGCCCTTCGGCCCGGACGGCTCTGCAGCGGGCTGAGACGCGGCGGGCGCGGGCTGTTCGGCGCCGCGGACGGAGATCGTCACCGAACCCTGGCTCGCGGCCTCGGGCGTGTTCTCGATGACCTGCGTGCGGGCGCGGCGGGCGGTCGCGGGCGGCCGCGTGCCGGCGGCCTCGAGCGACAGGATCGACAGCTGCATCTCGCCTGTCACGAGGTCCTCGAGCTCACGCTCGAACTCGTCGAGCGAGAGCTGGCGACGATTCGACGCCTTGTTGAGCGCCTTGAAGCACATGGTCTCGTACGGCTTGATGAAGCGCGCGTTCGCGTAGCGCACGTTGAGCGGCAGCGGCTTCTCGAAGATGTGGCGCTTGATGGTCGTCGAGGCGCTCGCCGAGGCGATGGTCGATGCGAACGGGGGGCGTCCGCGGACCGCCTCGTACATCAGGATGCCGAGCGCGTAGACGTCGGAGCTCGACCCGTCGACGGGCTTGCCGCCGCACATCTCGGGCGACATGTAGTCGGGGACGCCGATGAAGGCGTCCTGCTTGCGCAGCGGCTTGTAGGCGGGCAGCGCCTCGGCGAGCCCGTAGCCGTAGATCTTGACGCTGTTCGTGCCGTCGGGCAGCGGCACGATCCGCAGGAACTCGCTGTTGAGCGCGTGATGCAGGACGCCAGCCCGCTCGGCCGCAGCCCCGCCGCGGGCCACCTGGTGCAGCAGGATGGCCGCCTCGGCCGGCTCGATGCCCTCGGTCTTCGCGAGCTGCTCGGCGAGCGACCACGGCCCGAGCATCGGCGCGACCAGCCAGCCGTGCCCAGCCGCGTCGAGCCCGCCATCCGTCCACGGGACGACCTGCGGCGACGTGATGCTGCGCGCGACCTCGAGGGCCTTTCGGACGGCCTCGCCGGGCTCGGGCGTCTGCGGCGAGAGACGCAGTACGAGCGTCCGCGCACCCTGTTCATCCTCGCCCTCGCACCACGTGCCGAACGGGAAGGTCGTCCGCTCGCCGAGCACCTTGAATCGATTGCCGAGGAGCTCACCGCTTGCTGCCGTCATGCTGAAATCCGCTCCGTGAAGGTTGGGCGACGCCCGGACGCGCATGAACTTACCCCCGACGCCTCGCGCGGGCAAGGTACCCGACATCCGCGCCTGCTGTTGGGCCTGCCCACGCGTCGGGCGACGCTGCGAGAACACCGGCAGGACCGCCTTGCGTCGCGGCCGCCAAGTGCTACAGTGGCGGCCCGCGCGGCGCGTCGAGCGCACGCACACTCCCGCCGCGTCCGCCGAGGACACCCGCACGTGACCACCACGCCGAACGACCCGAACCAGCGCTACCAGGTGATCCGGCGCCTCGACGCGGGCGGCATGGCGGAGATCTTCCTCGCCCGCGCGCTGTCGATTCAGGGCATGGAGAAGCTCGTCGCGATCAAGCGCGTCCTCCCCGCGCTCACGCCGAACGCGAGCTTCACGGCCATGTTCCTCGACGAGGCGCGCCTCAGCCTCGGGCTGAGCCACGCCAACATCGTGACCGTGACCGACGTGAGCCAGAGCAGCGGCACGTACTTCATCGTCATGGAGTACATTGACGGCTATAACTTGCGGCACCTGTTCCAGCGTGCCTCGGAGCTCGGCTTCCGCATCCCCGTCGCGGTGGCCTGCTACCTGCTGATGGAGGTCTGCAAGGGCCTCGAGCACGCCCACACGAAGCGCGACGCCGCGGGCAAGCACCTGCGCATCGTCCATCGCGATCTGTCGCCGCCGAACGTCCTCGTGTCACGGGCGGGCGAGGTCAAGATCACGGACTTCGGCCTCGCCCGGGCCACGTCGCAGCTGTCGAAGACGGATCCTGGCGTCGTGAAGGGCAAGTACAGCTACCTCGCCCCCGAGGTCGTCGAGGGCAAGCAGGCCGATCACCGCGTGGACATCTTCGCGGTGGGCATCGTCCTGTGGGAGCTGCTCGCGAACCGGCGCCTGTTCTACGGGCAGACCGACGTCGAGACGGTCGAGGCGGTCCGGAAAGCCGAGATCCCGCCGCTCCCGCGCTTCAACCCCGACGTGAAACCCGAGCTGATGCAGATCATCGCCCGCGCCCTCGCGAAGGACCCGCGCAAGCGCTTCACGTCCGCGCGCGAGCTCGGCGAGGCCCTCGCCGACTACCTCGCCCACAACAGCCTGCGCGCGACGAGCTTCGACCTGGTGCAGCTGCTCGAGCGCCTGTTCGGCACCGATGGCACAGGCGCGGCCCAGCCGGAGGACAAGCGGCAGCGCGAGGCGCGGATCGGCGCGATGATCGACGAGGAGATCGCGAACCTCTCGATGGCGGGCCATGTGGCGGCGGCGAGGAACCTCATCGGGCGCGATCCGCTGACCGCGGAGCAGCTCGAGCTCGGCGCCCTCAACAGCCCGCGCTACGACCTCTCGGCGGTCTGGGCGGGAACCCCTGGCGCAGCCCCGCGCGCCCTGACGCCGCAGCGAAACCCGACCCCGCCGACCCTGCAGGCCTTCAAGGACGCCCCTGACATCGAGGCGGTGACGCGGCTCCTCGAGGGGTCGTCGCTCATGCACCTGCCGACGCTGCCACCCGAAGACCCCGACGAGGACGAGGCTCCCGCGAGCGAGGGGCGACCGAAGTGGCTCGTCCCGGTCGCGATCGCGGCCGCTGTCATCATCACCGTGACCCTCGCGGTGCTCGCGAGCTGAGCGGCGGGCAGGTCTTCGCCGAGCCCGCGCGACCACGCGCAGCCATCGACGGCACTCGGTGGCCCTCTAAATCCTTGCAACAGCAAGGATTGGGAGTGGATGGGCCTCGGGCAGTCGATGCGACCGACATCGTCCCAGGCCGCATGCAAGGCTGTTCCGCGCGACTTGAGACACAGTCGGTCCGCCACAGCTGGCGTGCCCCGCCCGGGTCGTTGTACTATCTCCCCCTCGGGTCCGGAAGCGGACCTGACCGCTCTCTTCCGGAGGACCACCCGTGCGACGCGTCGTCTACCTCTCGAGCCTCACTGTCGGTCGTTGCTTCACCCTGTCCGAGTCCCCAGCCGAGTTCTCCGAGGAGGAGCGCGCGGGCGGTGTCGGCGCCGTGCGCACGATCATCGTCCCCGAGGAGGCCTGGCGCGTCGTGCAGGCTGTCGGTGATGAGGTCGAGGCGGAGAGCGCGATGGCCGAGACGAGGCGCTTTGCCGCGACGCTGAAGGTCGTGGAGATCCCGCGTCAGGGCTGGGACCGTCTCGCCGAGCGGGCCCGGAGCGGCGCCTGAAGGCGCGTCACGGCGAGAGCGCCTCGTCGAGGAGCGTCCCCATCGCGTGACAGGCCGCGAGTTCTGCCGCGCGCGTCTCCACCGCGAGCGAGACGACACGGAGCCGCGCCGCGTGGGCCTCGCGCGTCATCTGCAGCCAGCCGAGCGTCGTCGCCGCCCCGGCCTCGCGACGGGTTGCCCAGGCGGCGGCGGCGGC
>SYAK01000217.1 GCA_005788935.1 Pseudomonadota bacterium | reverse complement strand
GTCTGCGCCCCCGACTGCGAGGGCCCGACCTGCGGCGCCGACGGGTGCGGCGCCACCTGCGGGACCTGCGGCCCACGCGACGTCTGCGAGCCGCTGACCGAACGCTGCGTCTGCATTCCGGCCTGCGACGGGCGAAGCTGTGGACCCGACGGCTGCGGCGGCACCTGCGGCACGTGCGGGCCCGGGCTCACGTGCAGCGCAAGCGGTGCCTGTCAATGCATCCCCGAGTGCGCTGGCAAGACCTGCGGCTCCGACAGCTGCGGCGGCTCCTGCGGCAGCTGCGGACCCGGGCTCGCCTGCAGCCCCGCGGGGCAGTGCGCCTGCACCCCGAGTTGTAGCGGGCGGACCTGCGGGCCCGACGGCTGCGGTGGCAGCTGCGGGACCTGTGGCGCGGGCGCGAGCTGCAACGCGAGCGGGGCCTGCGCCTGCACCCCCGACTGCGCGGGGCGGGCGTGCGGAGCCGATGGCTGTGGCGGATCGTGCGGGACCTGCGCCTTGGGCCTCGCCTGCGGCGCCTCGGGCCTCTGCCAGTGCCTCCCCGACTGCAACGGGCGGACCTGCGGCCCCGACGGCTGCGGCGGCAGCTGCGGCAGCTGCTCGGCGGGGCAGACCTGCAACGCGAGCGGGACTTGCGCCTGCGTCCCGAACTGCAGCGGCCGGACCTGCGGGCCCGATGGGTGCGGCGGGACCTGCGGGACCTGTGCCGCGGGGCAGGCCTGCGAAGCGACAGGGACGTGCAGCTGGCCAGTCCGGACGCTCTCGGGCCATGTATGGCCAATTTTTGTCACGTATGGATGCAACAGCTGCCACAGCGGTGTCCGCCCCGCCGGGAACTGCGACCTGTCCTCCGCGTCGGCCTCATTCGCGGCGCTCGTCGGCAAGGTCTCGGCCTTCTGCAGCCCCCGGGTGCTCGTGAAGGCCTTCGCCCCGTCCGAGAGCCACCTTGTCAACAAGGTGTCAGGCGTCGACGTCGGCTGCGGCACGAAGATGCCAAAGAGCGGCGCAGGCCTCACGGCGGGCGAGGTGGACACGGTCCGGGCCTGGATCGGCCGCGGGGCGCCGAACGATTGACCGCGAGCACCCGACGAGGTCGAGCGATCGTGGCGCCGCGAGCGCTCGAAACAAAATGCAACAAACGGGACGCCTCACGTCGGAAACGCGCCTGCCTTACAGGGGTTGACCTCGACCAGGGGCGCATCCGCCCCGCATCCGGGCGATGCCGGTTGAACTCGACTGGCAGCTCCTTTAGCGTCTGGCGGTGGCGCAGCGACCCACCGTCGGGCCAGCTGACGGCCGCGTTGCGCTGGAAGCATCATGGCATCAATGGCAGCCAACAGGACCGCACATTGGGTGTGGCGACACGCCGCCGGGACCGCGGTCGCGATGACCTTGCTCGGTGCTTGTCTCGCGGAGGCCCCGACCGCCTGCACCGAGGGCACGGACGGTTGCCCGTGCAGCGCGACTGGAGCCTGCGAAGCGGGCCTCTGGTGCGGAAGCGACACGCGCTGCGGGGTCGTCGCGTGCGAGACGAAGGACGCGTGTCCGCTGCCATCGTCACCCTGCGTGACGGTCTTCTGCGCGAGCGGGCGCTGCGAGCGCACCACCTCGACTGGCCTCACGCCACCGGAGATTCAGACACCCCAGGACTGCCAGTCGCTCGTCTGCGAGGCCTCTGGTGCCCTCGCCGTGGCCGCGACGCCGGACGACAGGCCGCCCGAGGATGACCAGCCCTGCACCGAGGCCGCCTGCGACGGCACAACCCCCTTCCAGGCCCGCGTCGAGGCGGGCACGGCCTGCGCGCGCGACGGTGGCGACGTCGGCGTGTGCGACACGTCGGGACGATGCGTGACCTGCCTGCCTGGCTCGACGCGCTGCGCGGGCGAGCGGGTGGTCGAGACCTGCGGCGCTGACGGCGCCTGGGTGACGCCGGGCGTGGCGTGTACCCGACCGACGCCCTTCTGCGACGCGGGGGCCTGCGTCGGTACCTCGCCGGGATTCGAGGCGCTGAGCCCGGGCTATTTCACGATGGGCTCACCGTCGCTCGAGCTCGGGCGAGGGGGTGACGAGCAGCAGCACCTGATGCGGCTCACGCGGGGCTTCGAGATCGGGGCGACCGAGGTGACGCAGGGCGCCTGGATGACGCTGAGCGAGGGCGCAAACCCCTCGGGTTCAGTCCGGGACTGCGCGGACTGCCCGGTCGAAAACATCACGTGGTGGAGCGCGCTCGGATACGCCAACGCGCTGAGCATCGCCCGCGGCTTCCAGCCGTGCTTCGACCTCGACGCGGATAAGGTCGGCTGCACCGACGGCCGCTGGCAGGACGGCGACCTCGTCTGCGCCGGTCCAGCCTTCGGACGGGACACCAGCGACCGCTGGGGCGGAGTCCAGAGCTGCGAGGGGTATCGCCTGCCGACGGAGGCCGAGTGGGAGTACGCGGCACGCGCCGGCACGGTGGGCGCGACCTGGCTCGGCAACCTGACGGGCGACGCACTGTCCATCGCGGAGTGCCCGCGCGACGCGTCTGACCAGCCCGCACTGGACCCCATCGCCTGGTGGGCCTGCAACTCGGGCCAGCTCGGCGACCTGAGGACCGCCCGCGTCCATCCGGTCGGGGCGCTGGCCCCGAACCCATGGGGGCTGCACGCCATGCTCGGCAACGTCTGGGAGTGGGTCTGGGACGCCTACAGCGGGGCTGCCGGGCGCTTCGGAATGGTCGCGGTCGAGGACGAAATGGTTCCGAGCTGCGGCCCGATCGGTCGCGCGTGCGAGGACGCCGCGGTCAACGAGGCGACCGGCGATTGCCGGGCGGGTGCCAGCGAGCCGTGCGGTCGCGTCTACCGCGGGGGCGGATACTCGAACCTCGCCAACTTCCAGCGCGCCGCCGCCCGCTACGGGGTGCCCCCGCGTGAGCGATTCCCTGTCCTTGGCCTGCGCCTCGTTCGAACGCTCCGGTGAAGGCCGCAGATGTTCGGTCCAGCGGGCAGAGGGTGACACACGGAGACGGAAGCTTGCCTTGCAGGATCCCTCCGATCGGCTAGACTCGGCGTCGTGAGCCCCCGCCTCATCCAAAGGACGACGCACTCCGTCGCCGTGGCCCTCGTCACGGCTGGCTTCGTCGTGCTGCCTTCGGCGCATGCGGCTGAGTTCATCATCGAGTCCCAAACGCTCGGCGACGCCTACCAGCTCGTCACGTCGGGCAACCAGCTGCTCAACCGCTGGCAGATGAACCAGCTCCTCGGGCTCTCGATCTGGGAGTCGGCCGAGGAGGGCCAGCCACAGCACTGGAGCTTCTCGAGCCTCTTTCGGTTCGACCTCGACCTTGGCCTGACAGACGCCGAGATCGCTGAGGTCCCATCGTTTGACCGTTCACGCCCCTCGATCCAGTACGCTTACGCGGACGGACGTGCCCTGCTCGGCGGGACGACCGACGTCCGCATCGGGCGCCAGCTGCTCGCGGACGCCATGGACTACCTGATGTTCGACGGGGTGAAGGTCGGCGTGAAGCTGCCCTGGTACCTCGGCGTCGAAGCCCACGGAGGCTATGAGGTCAAGCAGGGCTTCTGGCCGCTAGCCGCCAACCAGCTCGAACTCGACGGGACCCGCGTCATCGAGCGCGTCGAGGACGACGACCGACCGACCGCTGTGGTCGGGGCCGCCATCGCGACACGCGACCTGCCGTTCTCGAACTGGCGCCTCGGCTATCGCCGCCGCTTCTCCCACGGGACGAGCCCCCGCGCTGGCGCCTCGCCGTCGACCGCGGTCGACAGCGAGCACATCGGATTGTCGTTCCATCAGCGTATCGTCAAGGGGCTCGACACCTCGGGCCTCGTGTCGTGGAACCTGTTCAACGGGGTCTTCGACCGCGCCCAGGGGACCGCCCGCTGGAGCCCGGACGCCGCCCACGACCTCGAGCTGCAGTACGTCCGCCTCGTCCCGACCTTCGACGCGGACTCGATCTTCAACATCTTCGCGGCCTACCCGCTGAATG
>SYAK01000216.1 GCA_005788935.1 Pseudomonadota bacterium | reverse complement strand
ACGACCTCGAGCCCGGGGCGAAGGTAGAGGTGGTAGGAGTTGCCGAGGCTGATCTCGGCGCCGAGGGCATCGACCTGGTCGGGCGTGAGGGCCTTGACCGTACCCTGCGTGCCGACGGGCATGAAGACGGGCGTCTCGACCGTGCCGTGCGCCGTGTGGAGGCGGCCGCGGCGCGCGGTCGGGAGGCCCGCGTCGGTCGTGAGGAGGCTGAAGCGGGGACTGGGCGGGTGGAGGGCGTCGAGGTTCATCGAAGCAGCATGGCGTCGCCGAAGGAGAAGAAGCGGAAGCCGCGGGCGACCGCCTCGCGATAGGCGGCAAGGACCGCGTCGCGCCCGGCGAAGGCGGAGACGAGGACGAGCAGCGTGGAGCGCGGAAGATGGAAGTTCGTCAGCAGCTGGTCGACCGCGCGGAAGGTGTGACCCTCGCGGATGAAGATGTCGGTCTCGCCGGAACAGGCGGGGATGACACCGTCGTAGCGGGCGGCCACAGCCTCGAGGGTGCGGACGACGGTCGTGCCGACCGCGAGCAGCGGCCGACGGCGGGCGCGCGCGTCGGCGATGTCCGCTGCGGCGGCTGGCGGGACGACGTAACGCTCCGCGTGCATGCGGTGCTGCGAGAGGTCGTTCGTCCGGACGGGCGCAAAGGTGCCCGGACCGACGTGCAGCGTGACCCGGGTGACCGTGCAGCCGCGGCCCTCGATGGCGGACAGCAGGGCCTCGGTGAAGTGAAGGCCGGCGGTCGGGGCCGCGACCGAGCCAGGCTTGTCGGCGTAGACCGTCTGGTAGCGCTCGGCGTCGGTCGCGTCAGGGCCCCCGGGACGGCCGATGTAGGGCGGCAGCGGGAGCTCGCCGCAGCGTGCGAGGAAGCCCCAGAGGTCGAGGCCGTCGTCGGGGCGCGCGACCTCGAGGTGCCCGTCATCGAGGACGCGCAGGACCGTCAGCCGGGTACCGTCGGCGAGCAGGACGGGCTGACCCGCAGAGAAGCCCTTCGAGGCGCGGCCGAGCGCACGGAAGGAGGTGGGCCCGGTCGCCTCGATGGCGAGGAGCTCGACCCGGCCGCCAGTGTCCTTGACGCCGTGGAGGCGGGCCTCGACGACGCGCGTGTCGTTCAGCACGAGCAATTCGTCGCCGCGCAGCAGCTCGGGCAGGGCAGCCATGGTGGCCTCCCCGAGAAGGCCCCGGCCGCGCGCCACGGACATCAGGCGGGCAGCGGTCCGGTTCTCGGGCGGGGTCTGCGCGATGCGTTCGGGCGGGAGCTCGAAGTCGTAGTCGTCAAGGCACGGCGTCTGCACGCGCCCGGCATAGCCCGCGACCGGCCGGATTCACCAGCGAAAAAGTGGCATGAGGCGCGGAGGGACGGTCCGGTGTGGACGCCCGGGGCGCGGGCGCCTGATCAAATCCAGCCGGGCTCGGGGAGCCGCAGGGAGCCGCACCCAGCGGACCCGAACGTCCAAAGGTCCCGATCCCGGCCTGCGGTGCCGTTGCGCGGCCTGTCACCGCGTCGGTCGAAAACACGTAAAACGTTGATTTCATTGAATCGGACTCCGGGCGCGGCGCAGAGCTGCCGGAATCGCCACTTTCCATGCGATTTCAAGCCCGATTTGCCCTTGACACCCTCGATCGGCCGCTTCTAATGTCGCCTCGAAAGCGCAGCCGCCGTTGATTTGATGCCGGGAAGCGGACCTTGCCGCGGGCCCGGGACCTGGTCCGACGGGGGCGCGCCGACACCACAGACAGAGGGGAGAGAACATGACCAAGTCCGAGCTTATCGACGCAGTTCACGGCGCCCTCGAGGGCCGTTACACGAAGAAGGACACCGGGACCGCCGTTCAGGCCGTGTTTGACGCGGTGGCCGACGGGATCCGCAAGGGCGGGCGCATCGCCTACCCCGACTTCGGCACCTTCACCGTCAAGGAGCGGGCCGCTCGCGAGGGCCGCAACCCGCGCACGAAGGAGAAGCTGACGATCGCGGCCTCCAAGTCGGTCGGCTTCAAGGCCGCCCCGAAGCTCAAGGAAGGGCTCTGAGATCGCGCGTCCTCGGGGTCTCGCCCCGGGGACCGCGCGTGAACCCCGCCCGTGAACCCGCCCGCGCCTTGGCGCGCGGCTTCGATAGAGGAGAGAGGACATGACGAAGGCAGAGCTCATCGATGCAGTCCACGCCAGCCTTGGCGAGCACACGAAGAAGGAAGTCGGCGAGATCGTGGCGGCCGTGTTCGCCGAGGTCTCCAACGCCGTGAAGGCCAACAAGCGCTTCGCGTACCCCGGCTTCGGCACGTTCACGGTCAAGACCCGCGCCGAGCGCCGTGGTCGCAATCCGCGCACGAAGACGGAGATCACGATCCCGGCGTCGAGCTCGGTCAGCTTCAAGGCCGCGCCCGCGCTCAAGGACTCGCTCTGAGCGAGCCCCCGCGTTCATAGCGTGGTGAACGAGGCCCGCCCCGTCAGGGAGCGGGCCTTCTTCGTTCCAGTCGCTGGCGCTGGCGCGTTCAGCCGACGAGCGCGCGGAGGCGCCGCAGGTCCTGCCACGCCTCGGCCTTCAGGGCGGGCTCGGCTAGCAGCTGAGACGGGTGCCAGGTCACGACGAGCGGGACCCCGTGGAACGTGCCCGTGGCCGCGCGCAGCGCCGACATGCCACGCGGCTCGTGACGTCCGAGCGCCATGGCGCCCGCGTCTGGCCCGAGGGCGAGCACCGCGCGCGGACCGACGACGCGCAGCTGACGGGCGAGGAAGCCGCCGCAAGCCGCAAGCTCGTCGGGTGATGGCGGGCGCGGCGGAATCGTGCGGCACTTCACGAGGTGGGTCAGGAAGGCGTCCTCGCGCCCGAGGCCGATAGCCCGCAACATGCGGGTCAGGAGACGCCCCGGGACGCCGGTGAAGGGCTCGCTCGCGACCGCGTCGGTGGCGGCGGGCTCGAGGCCGAGGATGAGGAGGCGGGCCCCAGCCCGTCCGGTCCCGTGGAGGATCGGCTCGCGGGCAGTCGCGCGGGCGCAGCGGGTGCAGGCGTGCCCGATGTCGGCGGT
>SYAK01000215.1 GCA_005788935.1 Pseudomonadota bacterium | reverse complement strand
TCGGCTCCGCACTCAGGCCCGGGATGTGGGCCGATAGGCCGCTGACCGCGACGCGACCGGCGACCTCCCATCGCTCGAGAACCGGGGCAGACGGAGGCTCGGCAGCCCCTTCGGCGCGAGCCCCCCAGGTCAGATCGAACGTCAGCCGGGCTGTTGCCAGTCGGCCATCCGGCGCCAGTATGAGGGACCGCGTCCCGCCGTCCGCTGGGGCCCCGAGGATCGGCCCGAGCCAGGCCCCGAGCACATCGCGGGCGGCAAACGACCCGGTCAGGACCTGCCCTGTGACGCCCTCGCCACGCCCGAGCTGGGCGAGCTCGACGGTCACGGCACCACGCGGATCCGGTGGCGGCTCCCCATCGCCGGTCTTGGCTCGGGCCGCCCGGACGGCCTCCGACGCCCCGGCCGAACCGACCCGCGTCGCGAAGCGCGACCGAACCCCGGCGTCGGCCACTTCGAGCTCGAACCCGAGGTCGGAGAGTTCCGTGGCGGCGCCCTGACCTCGCAGCTCGAGCCGGCCCCCCGTCACGACGATCCGCGGCAGGCGGGCGACGTCGACATCCAGTCGGTGACGCGCCATTTCCGCGAGGCGCTCGACCCGCCCGAGGGCCGACCCGAGGGTCGCGACCAGCTTCTCGCGCAGGCCGACGCCGCTCCGGCCCTTGCCAGACGGCGAGTCCGCCGACAGCGCGGCCTGCGGGTCCGCGGCCAGCGCCTCGTGCGCCCCTCGCTCGAGGACCGCCCGAAGGTCCTCGAACCCGAGCCACGGCGCGTCAAGATCGAGGACCGCCACCGGAGCCTCGATCGTGACCCGCCCGAGCCCACCCGCAGCCTCGACCAGACCCGACACCAGCCCGCCGATGCCGCCCTGCGCGAGCCGGACGAGGCGCCCCAGCTCGATCGGCCCCGCGGTTACCCGCCCCAGGTCGACGGCAGCCTCGACCGCCGCGGGTGCAGGACCGTCCGGCAGCGGCTGGGAGAGCTGGACCGCGCGCGCCGCGAGCATCCGTTGACCGCCGTCATACCCGAGCGCGCCGATCGCGGCGACACGGTCCCCGAGCCGCACGCGGACGGGGCGCGCGAACTCCAGACCGACACGGCCGACGCCCGCCTCGAGCCCCGCCATCGCGAACAGGCTGAAACCAAAGCCCGGATCGAGGGTGTTGTCGGCGAACGCGAGGCGCAGATCGAAGACCGCCTTCGCGTAGCCGTCCGACGCGCCAGGTTGTGGCTTCGCCTCGAAGCGCCCGCCCGACAGGCCGACCTCGGGCGGCAGCACAACCCCCGCAGGCAGTCGGGACGGGGCGATGGCGACCCGCACCCGAACACCGTCAGCCCGCACGATAGGCGGGGCACCACGCAGGATGCGCGCCGCTGCGCCCGTCTCCGGTCCGTCTCCCCCACCCTGTGCGGTGAGGCCCGTGATGATGCCGTCGAGGTTCGTCGCGCCGTCAGCGCCCATCGTGACGGCGAGCGCAGCGTCCTGAAGGCTCACCTCGTGCAGCGCGAGGGTCCGCTCGACGAGATCGACCGACGCGTCGACATCGACGACCTCGGCCGTCGCGCCGGGCGCCCCGCCCGTCGTCGTCACCGCGAGCCCCTCGACGCGGACCCGACCACCCCAGCTCCAGTCGACACGCCGGGCGCTGATGCGCACCCCGAGTCGGCGCTCGATGGCCGCGAGCGCCTTCCCGCCCTGCGCCTCGACGAGCAGAGGGAGTCCGAGGACCGCGGCGAGGCCGAACAGCCCGAAGACGCCCGCGGTGATCCAGGCCCAGCGAGGAATCCGATGGCGCCCAGGAGGCGTGACGCGTGGCTCCAGACGGGGCGCGAGCCCAGCCGCGCGCTTCAGCAGCAGAGCATCGGGCACGAGCCCGGGCGGGGTGCGCCCCCCGTGGTCCAGGCTCGGCGCTGAGGCCGGCTCGGCGACCATGACGGGCCGGTCGACGTTGGTCGAAGCTCCGGGTGGGTCCGTCGGCATGGGCCTCTCGTCGGGCGAGGGTACGCCCGGGCAGGCGGCGACGGTCAGGCCGCGCGCCGCGTCACTCGTCGTTGAAGGTCTTTTGACCCGCGGTCACCGCGGTCACGACGATGAGGCCGGCCACCGCCAGAACACCGGCGCTGATGAGAAGGATGGTGTTCGTCTCGCTGAAGAGGTCGACTTCGTAGTCGCCGACCTCGGCGAGCGGCAGCAGCGTGTCGCGGTCGGACGCGACGAGCTGGCTCGAAGACATCTTGAAGTTGAACGGCGTCACAGGGTAGCGACGGCCACCGAGCGAGCGCACGTACAGGTTCGTGTCCTTGTCGACGAGGACCTTGTCGCCGCCAATCGTCGTCACGGACGCGGGCACCTGGTCGGGCACCTGGAGGCGACCGAATTCCTCGGGCGTGACGCGGTGCGTGTTGAAGCAGCCCGTCATCGTCGTGAGGCCGAACGCGAGCGCGGTCACGAGGGCGGTGATGGAGCCGGAGGGACGGGTCGTGTGCATGGCCATGTCTGGGTACCTCGAAGGCGACGGTCGGAGCGCGGGGACATTAGCAGGGACCCGGAGGTACGCCAAGCCCTATCGCCTCGGGCTACCACGGGGCGCCTCGGCGGCTGTCGGTCAGCCTCGCCCGGGGCGGGGTTCGTCTGGTGTCAACGCCGTCAGGGTCAGCGCGTGGATAGGCCCCTTCATCTCCTCGGCGAGGGCCGCGTAGACGCGTCGGTGTCGCGCGATGGGGTTGAGCCCCTCAAAGGCGCGCGTCACGATGACCGCCTTCCAGTGGTCCTGGCCGCCCGTCAGGTCCTCGAGGGCGACCTCGGCGTCGGGGAATGCGGCCTTGAGGCGGGTGGAGAGTTCATCGGCGCTGATCATCGGGACTCCGGGACGGGCGTGGTTTTGGCGGGGAAGTCGACACGCGCGGTCTCGGGTCAAGGGGTGCGAACCGAAGCGGCCGTCGCTGCCTCGCAGACGCGATCTAGCGCCTCCACCCTTTCGGGCCGAGGACGGGGCGCACCTTTTTTTTGAAGAAGACGCGCTGTCAGCCGTCTGGCCCGAGGTCCGCTCCACGTTCGCACGAAGGGGTTCCGCCATGAACAAGCTCACCTCCGCAGCCCTCTCGCTCCTCGTCGCCCCCGTGCTCGTCGTCACCGAGACAGCCGTCGACGACAAGCACGCCGAAGCCCGCCCACCACGGGCCTACCGCCCCGGTCCTGCAGCCTACCGCCCCGGTCCCGCCGCCTACCGCCCGGTGTACCGCCCCGGCGTCCCGCGATTCTACCGACCCGCGCCAGTCTACGTCGCACCCGCGCCAGTCTACGTCGCACCCGCGCCAGTCTACGTCGCACCCGCGCCAGTCTACGTCGCACCGCCCCCTGCGCCGGTCTACGTCGCACCCGCGCCAGCGCAGGTCGTTGTCCAGG
>SYAK01000214.1 GCA_005788935.1 Pseudomonadota bacterium | reverse complement strand
CGCTGACGCGAGCGCCGCCGCGACGAGCGCGTTCTCGAGGTTGTGGTGGGCAAGCCCGCCCCAGCCAGCTGGCATCGTCGCGAGGTCCATCACGCGGACATCCCCCGTGGGCGACCGCCGCACCATCGCGGTGCCGTCAAGGACCCAGGCGATCGCCCCTGCGCGGCCGTGGGATGCGAGACGTTCCGCGGCCGCGCCGAGCTCGGGCCGCCCCGAGACGAGGACCCAGCGCCTCGGGTCCGTCAGCAGGCCGTGCGTCACAGCGGCGGCCCAGGAGGCCTCGCAGTTCGCGTTGACGACGCAGGCCCCGCCAGGCTTGACCGCCTGCCACACGGTCGCCTTGGTGGCTGCCATGCCCGCGACGTCGGCGATCCCGTGCTCGCCAAGGTGGTCGGCCCCGACGTTCGTCACCGCCGCCGCGTCCGCGCCGATGGCGCCCAGCCCGCGCCGCAGGATGCCGCCACGCGCCGTCTCGAGGACCGCCGCCGAGACGCCGGGGTGGCGCAGGATGCGGCGGGCGGCGCCAGGCCCGGTCCAGTCGCCCTCCTCGAAGACCACCTCGTCAAACGTCAGCGCGTCGGTCGAGGTCGCGCCGACCCGAAAGCCCGCGTGGCGCAGGATGCGGGTCAGCGTGCGGCTCGTCGAGGTCTTGCCGTTGGTCCCGGTGATGAGGAGCTTCGGGAGGTCGTGGAAGGCCGACGCGTCGAGCGTGGCCGGGTCGGGCAGCTCGGTCGCGGGCCAGACGCGACACGAGGCCCCGTAGCCGAGCGAGACCTCATCGTCGTCCCACAGGAAGGGGACGTCGTGCGCGTCGGCCCAGGCCTTCAGGGCCAGCAGCGCCGGGGTGACCTCCGGCTCCTCGTCCCGCTTCCAGGCGGCGTGGCGCGCGAGCAGCCAGGCCTCGCGGCCGACCTCGCCAGGGGCGGCCCCGGGCGTCGTCGCGGCCCCCTCGAGGAGCTTCTCGCCAAGGCGAACCGCGGCATAGAGGCGATCGATGGCGGCTGGGAAGACAAGGGTCGCGGCGCAGCCATCGGGCCAGCGCCGGACGACGGGCGGGTGGCGATCGCGCGGCGGGAGCATCTGCGCGAGCTCGGGGTAGAAGTGATCGAGATCACACAGAAATCTGGCAATGCCGGCGTCGCGTGCAGCGGTGTCCGGCCAGCGGACCTCGACGACGACGCCCGGCCCTCCGCTGTCGAGGTTCAGGCCGGTCAGGCGTCGCGCGTCGAGGATCTTCATCGGGGGGCTCCGGGCTGCGGGTCGGCGGGTGGGTGCCAGAGGGCACCGACCTCAGTCCTCAGCCTGCGGAGCGTCTGCGAGGATGACGCCGCGCGCGTCGATGAAGAAGGCGTCGCCGAGCGAGCCCTCCTTGACGGGCGCGTCCGAGAAGAGCGCCGCCACATCGTCGGGCCCGCGTGGGACGGTCGCGGGCGCTGGCACGGGGCGCTGGCCCGACAGCGTCTGACCGTGGCGCGTGATCTGCTTCCAGCAGCGCGACACGGCGTCGCCAAAGATCAGCAACAGATCGTCACGCTGGCAGTAATTGAGCGCCTGATCGATACACTCTCGTTCGTCTGGGACGACCGAGATGTGGCGCTCGGGGTAGCCGTAGGCGATGAGGTTGTCCTTCAGCAGCTGCGGGATCTCGTCAGGCCCGCGCCCGCGCAGCGCGTCATCACGCTTGACGAAGACGCGCTCGAAGATGCCGGCCTCGGCGACGATGCGGGCGATCTCGCGGACGTCCTCATCGCGTCGGTCACCTGGCACCGACAGCGCCACGACGCGCCGCTTCTCGACGTCGAGGCGGCGGACGAGCTCGACCATCGCGCGGATCGCGGCCGGGTTGTGCCCGTAATCGAGGATGACGCGGAAGGGCAGCTCGTCGAAGACGTTGAGGCGGCCAGGCACCTGGAAGTAGCTCGTGTCGAAGGTGCGGAGGCCCTGGCGGATGTTGTCGACCTTGACGCCCATCGCGTAGGCCATCAGCGCCGCGGCCAGCGCGTTCTGGACGTTGTGGAGCGCCTTGCCCTCGAGGGAGGCGGGGATGAGGTGCGTCCAGAGCAGCGGGATGTGCTGACCGCCGTCGAAGATCGTCACCATGTCGCCGTTGATGCCCTCCTCGAGGACCGCCGCGAGCCCGCCCGCGCGGATGTGGCGGCGGACGAGATCGTTGCGCGCGTTCATCGTGAAGTAGCCGACGCGCCTGGCGCCCGTGTGGGCGGCCATGCGCAGGCAGTGGATGTCGTCGCCGTTCAGGATGGCCGCGGTGCGCGCGACCTCGACGACCACGCGCTTGACGTCGGCGAGCTGCTCGAGGGTGTCGACGCCCTTGAGCCCGAGGTGATCGGACGAAATGTTGAGCACGCAACCCACATCACAGTCGCGATAGCCGAGGCCCGCGCGGATGATGCCGCCGCGCGCGGTCTCAAGCACCGCGAGGTCGACGGTCGGGTCGCGGAGCACCATCTGCGCCGCCACCGGGCCGGTCATGTCGCCCGCCACCGTGCGCGCGCCGTCGATGTAGACGCCGTCGGTCGTCGTGAGGCCGACGATGCGCCCCTCCATCTTGTGGATGTGGGCGAGCATGCGGGCGGTCGTGGTCTTGCCGTTCGTGCCCGTGACCGCCGCGATCGGGATGCGGGCCGGGGTTCCGGGCGGGAAGAGCATGTCCATGACCGGCCCTGCGACGTCGCGCGGGCGGCCCTCGGTCGGGGCGACGTGCATGCGGAAGCCAGGCGCCGCGTTGACCTCGCAGATGCCGCCGCCGATCTCGCGGTAGGAGCGCGAGATGTCGGGCGTGATGAAGTCGATGCCGGCGACGTCGAGGCCGATGGCGAGCGCCGCGCGTTTGGCCATCTCGCGGTTGTCGTGGTGGACGACGTCCGTCATGTCGATGGCTGTCCCGCCCGTGGACAGGTTGCCCGTCGAGCGGAGGTAGAAGACCTCGCCCGCGCGCAGCACGGTCTCGAGCGTGTAGCCCGCGTCCGCGAGGAGACGCTCGGCCTGGTGGTCGATCTCGAGGCGCGTCAGGACCTTCTCGTGGCCGATGCCGCGGCGCGGGTCGGCGTTCACGACCTCGACGAGCTGCGCGATGGTGTGGGTGCCGTCGCCGACGACGTGGCCTGGCACGCGCTTCGAGACCGCGATGAGCTCGCCGTTGACGACGAGCATCCGGTGGTCATGACCCTGCAGCATCTGCTCGACGACGCAGGTCCGGCCTGTGACCTGCGAGGCGGTGAGGTAGCCGGCCTCGACCTGCTCGGCGTTGGCCAGGTTGAGGCATACGCCGCGCCCGTGGTTGGCGTTGTAGGGCTTGACGACGACGGGATAACCGAAGCGCTCGGCTGCGCGGACCGCCTCGCGGGCGGAGCGGACGAGCTCCTGGCGCGGGATCGGGAGCCCGAGGTCGCCGAGGATCTTGTTCGTCTGCTCCTTGTCCGACGCGATCTCGACCGCGATGTGGCGCGTCTCGCTCGTCACCGTCGCCTGGATGCGCTTTTGGTACTTGCCGTGGCCGAACTGGACGAGGCTCTGGTCGTTCAGGCGCAGCCACGGGATGTCGCGGGCCTCGGCGGCCTTGACGAGCGAGCCGGTCGACGGCCCGAGCTGGCGGCGCTGGGCGAGCGAGATGAGCGAGCTGAGCGACTCGGCGTAGTTGAAGTCGTCGGGCAGCGTGAGGTCGCCGTCACGCAGCTCGGCCGGGACGCAGGCCGCGAGGACCTGGAGGGCGAAATCGCACGCGGCGAGGCCGACGCGCTCCTCCGAGTAGGCGTAGACGACGTGATACTCACCGGTCTTGCCAGTGCCGCGCGTCTTGCCGAAGGTCACGCGGGCCCCCGCGAGCTGCTGCAGCTCGAGGACGACGTGCTCGAGGACGTGGCCAAGCCAGGTGCCGTCCTCCTCTGACAGGCGGCGGAGGAAGCCACCGGCCTCGCCGTAGCTGCAGGTGTGCTCGCCAAGCGAGGGGATCATCGCGACGAGGGCGGCGTTGAACCCCGGGATGGCCGCGCTCGGGAGCGTCTCGAAGCGCCCGAGGTCGACGGTGAGCCGGATGCAGGGGAAGTGGGCGTACAGATGGGGCCCGCGATAGACCCGGCGCTCGGTGACCTTCATGCAATGTCCTCCGGAGGTTCTGGCGTCGGGTGCTCCCGCGTGCGACCCGCATGCTCCCGGCAGCGGACGGAGCTGCCGGGACTCTCGCATCCTCGCATGCCACGATTCCGCGATCTCGGCAACCGCCCGCGGTGCCACGGCGTGCGATGCGACGCAGCGGACGCAGCGGACGTGGAGGGCTCGACCCGCGCCGTTCGCCACCACCGACATACACTGACGTTTCGTCAGTAATACCACGCAAGGTCGCCACCGGCGCACACGTGGAGATCTCTGACGTTCCGTCGGTTCTTGACCGACAGCCAGCCGCATGCCGACCCCCGAGGGACCGACCGCGCCGCGAGGCTTGAAGAAGCGCCCCCGAGCTGTTCCACTACGCCCCGGCCATGCACACACCCACCCCGCTCTCCGAAGCGCCCCACGCGACCCCCCTCGAGATTACCGGCCTCGACGTCGCTCGAGCCGCGCGCCGCCTCGCCGCCCTCGGCCTCGAGCCCGGGGTCGTCGTGACGATCACGCGCCGCGCGCCCTTCGGCGGGCCCCTGCTCGTGGCGCTCCCCTCGGGACGCCTCGCGCTGCGGGCGGACGAGGCCGCCCAGGTCTTGGTGGTGCCGAGGTGAGCGCCGACAGGACACCGCCCGCGGTGGCGCTCGTCGGACGCCCGAACGCAGGCAAGACGTCGCTCCTGATGCACCTCAGCGGGCGGCTTCAGACGCCCGTCAACTTCCCGGGCAGCTCGGTCGAGCGAGAGGAGGCGCTGCTGCGGCATGGGCCCCATGTCCTGCGCCTCGTCGACCTGCCGGGCGTCACCTCGCTCGAGGCCGCAAGCCCGGACGAAGCGGTGACACTCGGCTGGCTGCGCGACCCCGCGACGCGGCCAGACGCCCTCTGTGCCGTGCTCGACGCGACCCGCCTCGACCTCGAGCTGCCGCTGCTCGCCTCGCTGCGCGAGCTGCAGCTGCCGACGGTGGTCGTCCTGACGCGCGTGGACCTGACGCCCGCCGACCTCGACGCAGACGTCCTGACGCGGGCGCTCGGGGTGCCGGTCTTCACCGTCAACGCGCTCACCCCCGGTCCGTCTGCCAACCTCGACCCGCTGCGGATGGCGCTCGTCACAGCCGCCAGTCCAGGGGCGGTCGTGCCAGCCTCGGAGGCGCCGACGCCCATCGCGACCCGGAGCGCACGCGCGGCGCTCATCACCGCGGCGACGCGACGCCCGACCGCCCCGCGCAGGGACCGGCGCGCGTTGTCGGACCGGATCGACGCGGTCGTGCTGCACCCCGTCCTCGGGCTGCCACTGTTTGGCGCGCTGAGCTTCGCCATCTTCTGGCTGCTTTTCCAGGGCGCGGAGCCGCTGACCGCCCTCATCGAGACCGGCCTCGGGTGGCTTGGCGACACGACGCGGACGGGCTTCGGCGACGCGCTGCCCGGCCCGTTCGAGAGCTTCCTCGTCGACGGGCTCATCGGCGGTCTCGGCGCGTCCCTCGTCTTCCTGCCACAGATCGCGCTGCTGATGGCGGTCCTCGCGGTCCTCGAATCCTCGGGCTACATGGCGCGCGCGGTCTTCCTGCTCGACCGCCTGATGTCGCCGTTCGGTCTGTCGGGTCGAAGCTTCGTGCCGCTCGCGTCGTCGTTTGCCTGCGCGGTGCCCGGCGTCCTCGCGACGCGGACCCTTGACAGCACGGCCGAGCGGCTGACGGCGATGTTCGTGGCGCCGCTCATGTCGTGCTCGGCGCGACTGCCGGTGCATGTGCTGCTGCTCGGTGCGTTCTTCGCGCCGACAGCGGCCGCGCTGCTGCTCTTCGGGCTCTACCTGCTCGGCATCCTGACGGCCCTCGCCCTCGCCCTCGTGCTGCGCAAGACGCTCGTCCGCGGCCCGCAGGCCGCCCTGATGCTCGAGCTGCCGGTCTACGAACGCCCGGCACCGCGCGTCGTCCTCTTCCGCGTGGCGGGCGCCTGCCGGGATTTCCTGACGCTCGCGGGGACCGCGATCCTCGCGGCGTCGATCCTCATCTGGGCGCTGGGCTGGTTTCCGCGTGACGCGGCCCTCGTGGCGGACTTCCACCGCCAGGACGCGGGGCTGCTCGCCGAGCTGGAGGGGGCCCCGACGACGCGGCGCGAGGCGCTCGAGCGCGAGCGGGAGGCGCTTCGGCGCGAGGTCGACGGGGCGCTGCTCGAGGCCTCCGCGCTCGCGGGGCTTGGCAAGGTCGTGGCGCCCGTCTTCGCGCCCGCGGGCTTCGACTGGCGCGTGACCGTCGGGATCCTCGCCGCCTTTCCGGCCCGCGAGCTCATCATCCCGACGCTCGGCATCCTGTACCGCGAAGGCGCGGTCGATCCGGGCGACTACGCGACCGAGGCGCTGGCGGCAGACCGGCCGGAAGACGCCCACGCCGGCCTGCGGGGTCACCTGCGGGACGCCGGGCTGACGCCACTCGGCGCGCTCGGTCTCATGGTCTTCTTCGCGCTGTGCAGCCAATGCATGGCGACGTTGGCCGCGATCCGACGGGAGTCGCGCAGCTGGCGCTGGCCAGCCCTTGTGTTCGTGACGATGACGACGCTCGCGTGGATCGCGGCGGTGGCGGTCCACCAGCTCGGTCGCGCGCTCGGATTCTCGTGACGGGAGGACAACTTGAAGGCAACGCCTGACGTGATCCCCTGGGGCTGGCAGGACACCGCGACGC
The DNA here is from genome assembly GCA_005788935.1 of Pseudomonadota bacterium. The sequence continues at coordinate 18,977 of SYAK01000214.1, read as the reverse complement.
TCGTCACCTGCGCTTTCCTGCTGATGCTCGCCTTCCTGCTCGCGCGGCGCGTCAAGGCGCGGACGACCGTTGGCTGCCATGGCTGCTCGCCCCATGGACCCGCGACCTTGTCGCCCAGGGCCGCGAAGGTGGTCATCCCGACGGCTGGTCTGCGGCTCGGCCAGCGAACGACCGCCGCCTCAGGCGCTCGCGGTGCGGACCGACCGGGCCGCGAGCACCGCCTGGAGCCCGAGCGCCCCGAGGATGACGACACCACCGAGCAGCGCCATCGCTGAGGGCGACTCGCCGTGGACGAGGTAGACCCAGACCGGGTTGAGGACGGGCTCGATGAAGCCGATGAGGGCGGCCTCGGCCGAGCGCACGCCGCGCCGCATGCCGAGCGCGAAGAGCCAGTAGGCGAGACCGATCTGCAGGCCGCCGAGGGCGAGGATCACCGCGACATCGACCGCGGTAGGCGTGGGCGCGGGCTCGGCGAGGACGAACGGCAGCGTCAGCACGACGACCCAGAGGTTGCCGATGACGACGGTGGCGGCGGGGTTCGGGGTCTGCGCCTTCGGGTGCTTCAGCAGGACGAAGTAGAGGCCGAGACAGAGCCCCGAGATGAGCGCGAAGACGTTGCCGAGCGCGAGGTCGGGCAAGGTGCCTGCCGGGGAGGGATCGCGCAGCAGCAGCGACAGCCCGGCCATGCAGGCGAGGATGGTCGCGACCTCGCGAAGCCGCAGCCTCTCGCCGAGGAGCAGCGCGCCGAAGACGAGGACGTGGAGGGGCGCCGTATACTGCAGGAGGATCGCATGCGCCGCGGTCGTCCGCGCGGACGCGAGGACGAAGCAGGTCAGGAGGACCGCGTAGAGGAGCGCCGCGAGGTGGCTCGTTCGCGTCATCGCGAGGCCGTCCCGGCGCGTCAGCGCGAAGACGAGCGCCGCCGCAATGAGCGAGCGCGAACACGCGATGAGCCAGGGGCTGAGGCTCGTCGCCTTGATGAGGACACCCGCGGTCGACCACAGCAGGATCGCGGTCAGGACGAGAGCCAGGGCGCGGGCGCGGGGAGAGGCAGGCATCGGCCCGCTTCTAGCGCGTCCACGGAGGGCTCGGAAGCCGAATCGGCGCCCCCGCGAGGAGGCGCGGGTCACGCAGCGCCGGGTCCAGCAATGTTGACGGTTCGTCAGGTCAATGCCGCCGCGAACCGCCAGGCGGCTCCCGAGGGCTTTCCACGGACCCGTGCGCAAATAAGTGACGTATCGTCAAGGATTGTCGCGGGACCTTCCCGGCGACCCCGCCGTCGTGGTGCGCGAGGGGTCCGACCGCCCCGGTTCGCCTGAGGCTATCGCGGCTCTCGCTTGCCCTCGCCCGCGGGACGTGCGACGAACACGAACACGCCGCGGGACCGCGTCCCCGCTGCCTCACAACGAGGGAGCCATGCGAACGGGAGCCGAGCTCAACAACGCCGTGAAGCCTTTCCAGGTCGAGGACCGACCGCGGACGCTGCGCCTCCTCGCGGTGACCGTCGCGGCCCTCCTCGGGGCCATCGGCGCGGTCCTCCTGCTGCCTGACGACCTGTGGCCGTTCCGCGTCCTCGCGTCGGTGGTCGCGGGCCTCGTGCAGGTCCGCCTCTTCATCTTCTTTCACGACTACCTGCACGGCGCCATCCTGCACGGCGCGCGCGGAGCGGGCGCCTTCTTCGCGGTCGTCGGCGTGTACATGCTGGCGGTCCGTTCGGTCTGGAAGGAAACCCACGACTTCCATCACAAGCACAACGCGAAACTCATCGGGTCGGCCATCGGCAGCTTCCCCGTCGTCACGACCGGCATGTGGCGCGTCATGACCCCGACGCAGCGGCGCCTCTACCGCTTCATCCGCCACCCGATCAGCATCTTCGGCGGCTACTTCACGGTCTTCCTCATCGGCATGACCTTCTCGCCCTTCCGCCGCGACCCGAAGAACCACTTCATGGGCCCGCTGTCTGTCCTCATTCATTTCGGGATGTTCATCGGCGTCTCGCTCGCGACCGACTGGCTGACGGGCGTGCTGGTCGTGGTCGGGCCGTCGATGCTGGCCCTCGGCCTCGGCAGCTACCTGTTCTTCGTGCAGCACAACTTCCCGGCCATGCAGCTGAAGGATCGCCGGGCGTGGGACTACAGCTTCGCGGCGCTGAAGAGCTCGAGCATGTTCGAGATGTCGTCGATGATGCACTGGTTTACTGGCAACATCGGCTATCATCACATCCACCACCTGAACCATCGGATCCCGTTCTACCGGCTCCCCGAGGCGATGGCGGCCGTGCCTGAGCTGCAGGAGCCCGGGCGCACGTCGTGGGCGCCACAGGACGTCCTCGCCTGCCTCGATCTGGCCGTGTGGGACGCCGAGCGGCAGCGCATGCTGACCTGGGCCGAGGTGCGGTCGCTGCCGTCGGCGCCCGCCGAGCCTCAGCCAGCCTGAGGTGGCGTCAGGCTCGCGCGGGCTGCGGTGACGCTGACGCCGGTGACCGCGAAGGTCTTCTGGCGCCCGGAAGCGCCACGCAACAGCGTGACGTCGGCGTGGGTGACGCCGAGTGTCCGGGCGAGGAAGGCGATGAGGGCCGCGTTGGCCTCGCCGTCGACTGGGGGCGCGGCCACGGCGATCTTGAGGCGTTCGCCGTGGAGGCCTGCGACCCTCGTGCGCGACGCGCGCGGGGCCGTGTGGACCGCTACGTGGACCGCGTCACCATGGGCCGAGATAGCCGCCGCGAGGCCGATCGAGGCGGGGCTCACGGTGTTCTCTGACGCAACGTCAGGTGTCCTGACCGAGACGCTGTCGGACCTGCCTGAGACGGGTGGACGGGCCGTGCGGCTCACGCCTCGCCCGTCACCGGGTGGGCCGCGAGCCAGGCCCCGTAGCCGGTGTAGCCAAGGGCTGCGTGACGGGCCGCAACCCAGGCCGCGACGCGGGCGTGGTCGGCGGGCGTGGCGAGCGCCGCTGCGACAGCGCCGTCGACGACCTGGGCGAGCGCGGGCGTGGCGGCCTCCCCGTCAGACGCGTCCGGAGCCGTGAGGCCGAGGGCGTCGCGGGTCACGAGGTCCATGATCTTCTTCGCGTTCCGGCGGCTCTCGACGATGTTGCCCTTGCCAGTCAGGACGTTGCCGAGGCCGAAGAGCCGGGCCCCACCCGCGCCCTCGGTGGCCAGCTCGCCGCGCTCGGCGTCGCGCCAGCGGTAGAGTTCGCCGTCCATCGGGACCCCGGGGATCGGCGCCGGGATGCTGCCGATCGAGGCCACGACGAGCGGCCCGCCGACCTCGAAGGTCTCGCCCGCGACCGCGGTGAGACGCCCGTCCGTCATCGCGTTGCGCTGGAATCGGAGACCGGCGAGGGCGTCGTCTTCGCCGACCACGACGCCGACCGGGCTCGCGAGCGGCTCGAAGCGGAAGGCGTATTTCTCCATCGCCTTCTCGAGGATGCGGACGCGCGTCTGGGCGAGCTTCGCCGCGCGGCTCGAGTCGCCATCGTCCGCCGAGACGAGCGGCATGTCCTCGGCGCGGCGGCGGTAGACGAGGGTGGGCCCGCGGATGCCGAGGCTCGCGGCGTCGACACCAGCCGCTTCGCAGAGCGCTGCGACGCCCTTCTTGTCGAACTGCTCCGGGTCGAGCGTCAGGCCGCGGGCCGCAAGCGCCGCGGCATAGCTGCGGAAGCTCAGGATCTTGCAGACGTCGATCGACGCGAGCCCGCCACCGATGACGATCGCGTCGTCAACGACTGGCGGCAGCGCCGCCTCATGGTGCCGGTTGAAGGCCATGACAAGGCTGTTCTGGTAGAGGAAGCCGCGCTCGAGGAAGGGCTCGAGGCCCGAGACGGGCAGGGGACGGTCGCGCCATGCGCCATTGGCGAGGACGACGGCCGAGAAGCCGAGCTCGCCGACGAGCGCCTCCCATGTGAGATCGCGGCCGATGGCGGTCGCGGGTACGAAGGTGACGTCCGGATGGTCGAAGTTCCCGTCGATGCGGGAGAATTCCTTCTCGCGGAGGCTCGCGTGCCAGCGCGGGAGACCATCCTCGATCTTGCCGTAGGGGCGTGGGTTCTGCTCGAAGACCACGACGCGTGCGCCGCGCTCGGCGGCCATGCGGGCGGCTTCAGAGCCAGCGACAGCGCCACCGACAACGGCGACGAGGGGACGGGGGGACGGAGTACCGGTCATGACGCGCTCCTCTCTCGGACAGCAGGCGCGCGGTCTCTAGCGCCAATCGGGGCGCTTGTGAATCCGGCGCAATCATCGCCGCGCGACGAGGGCGGGCGGTGATCTGACATTGTGTCAGACGACCGCCAGCGACCCGCTCACTCGGCGGAGGACCCCGCGCCCGCGCGGTCGAGTCGCATGACCGTGCCGAGGCTGCCCACCACGACCACGTGGTCCGCCCCGTCGCCATGGATCGCGTGGAGCGTCGCGACCGAGCCGGTCTCGACCCGCTGCCAGTCCTCGCCGTTCCAGTGCAGGATCTGCCCCTCGTTGCCGACCGCCCACAGATCGTCGGGCGCCTGCCCGTAAAGCCCGCGGAGCGTCACGGTCCATGGCGTCTCGACCACGCTCCACGTCAGACCATCCCAGCGGAGGACGCGACCGCCAGCCCCGACCGCCCAGGCGTCGGTACCCGAGAACGTCCACACCGCGTGCAGCTCGTCGGTCAGCTCGGTCTCGGCGTCGACCATCACCGGCACCTTCGCCCAGCCGAGCCCGCGGTAGCGCAGCACCGTGCCCTGGGCGCCAACCGCCCAGCCATCGGCCGCGTTGCGGAGGTGCACCGAGCGCAGGTTGTTCGTCGTCCCGCCCGTGACGCCCGCCCACGACTCGCCGTCCCAGACGAGCAATACGCCGCCCGACCCGGCCACGTAGAAGCGGTCGGTGGCGTCCCCCCAGACCGCGTTGAGCGCCGCCGTCGAGGGCGTCACGACCCGCGTCCAGGCCGCACCGTCAAAGTGCAGCACCGTCCCGGCGCGGCCTGCCACCCACACATCGTCCGGGCCGGTCCCCCAGACGCTGTCAAGCGTCTGCGAAGTTCCGGAGTCCGCCGCCTCCCAGGCCCCGCCGTCGCGCTGCGTGAAGATGATGCCGCTCTGGCCGACAGCGACCGCGAAGGCGCCATCGGACGTGGCCCAGAGATCGAGCAGGTCGTCACCACGCCCGAGGGTCGCGACCGTGGTCCCGGCGTCGCTGAGCTCGACGAGCTGCCCGTCGGCCCCCGCGGCGAGGACGCGCTCGGCCGAGAGGCGCCAGACGGCGTGGAAGTCACCGGTCAGGACCCCCGGCATCAGGCCCCAGGCCTCGCCGTCGTAGTGGATGAGCGCCCCGCCCTCACCGACGACCCAGACGTCATCCGTGACCCCATGGACGTCGCGCAGATCGTCGCCGAGCCCCGTCGGCTCGCGCCGCCAGGTCGTGCCCTCGCCGACGAGCAGGATACCGCCATCGCCGACCGCAACGACCGCGGTCTCGGAGGTCAGGTGGACAGCGTTGAGTGTCCGCGTCGTGCCCGTCGTGACCGTTGTGAAGCTCGCCCCGCGCGCGATCGCGGCGACCCCGTCGTGACCGACGAGGGTGAGCGTCGCGCCGAAGCCCGACATCGCGTTCCACGTCGCCGAGGTGTCGGCGCCGCGCGGCCGCTGCCAGGCGAGCCCGTCCCACTGAAGGATCGCGCCACCCTGACCGACCGCGACAGCGAGGTTGCGCTTCAGCGTGAAGACGTCCCAAAGCGAGGCACCGCCGCCCGGAATCGCGGGTTCGCCGAAGCCGCCAGCCTGACCGGGCAGGATGGTGGCGCCGCTGCCGACAGCCCAGAGGTCGGCGATCCCCGCCCCGTGGACGGCGTTGAGCATCGCTGCGTCGCCACGCGCGACGACCTCCCAGGGTGCGTCAAGGCTCGGCTGCGTCGCGATGACGCCAGCGTTGCCGACCGCCACGGTGTAGCCCGCCACCCCAGCCCAGACGCCCTTGAAGACGCTGTCCTCGGAGAGGCCGGTGACAGCCTGGACGAAGCGGCCCGGGCCTGGCCGGAGGACGACGTCCTCGGGCGGCGCGGCGCCGTCACCTGCTGACGTTGTGTCAGATAACGGGTCGACGTCCGCCCCGAGGGCGGTGTCAGCCGGGGCGGCGTCCTCGGGCTCGCCTGTAGCATCCGCGACCTCGGGGCCCGCGCTGACGTCGTCGAGGGAGGTCGGGACATCGGCGGGGAGGGTCGGGACGTCGGTCAAGGTCGCCTCGCGGGACAGCTCGGCGCCGCCACAAGCCCCGCCGACCGCGAGCATCATGAGCGCGCCGCAGCCTGAGACCAGCGGGAGTCGTCTCGGATCGCCCCTCATGGTGCCCTCCCGGAGGTGTGGCCGACGCCCCAGGGTGCGAGCCGGCGCTCGAGCGAGGCCTCGCGTCGGTTCGAGCCAAGCCAGGCCACCCCGTCGGGAGTCACCACGACAGCCGCGAAGCCGCCCTGGGGTGCCGTCGGAGTCTCGGCCGCAAAGCCCGTGGCGGCCGCAGGGCGGGTAAGGATGGTGCCGCCCGCACCGACGGCCAGGATCCCGGCCTCCGTCACCGCGACGGCCTGAAGGAAGACGCCTGGGGCCTCATGGGTCAGGGTCGCGGAGGTGGCATCCGCCGCGAGGCGAAGGATGACGCCGCCGTCACCGACGGCCCAGCCGGTCGCGTCCGCGCTGGCCTGATCCGGGAAGGCGAGGTCGTGGAGACTCGCGCCCGTCCCCGTCTCGAGAGCCTCGAAGGCGCCTGACACAAGCGGTCCGCGCAGGACTGTGCCAAAAGACCCGGCAATCCAGAGCGTGACTTCATCACTTTCAGGGCCGCCAGTCGTCGCGACCGCGCGGAGGTCGGCGGTCGTGCCAGTCGCGCGGAAGGCGAGCGTGCGCGCCACCTTGTCCCAGACGAGCGCGGTCCCGCCGCGACCGACAGCCACCACGTGCCGCGCGGTGACCGCGACGTCGTGCAGATCGACTGGCACCGGAACCTCGACGCGGGTGAGGGCGCCAAGGGCCGTGACGTGCAGGAGATACCCCGCGGAGCCCGCCAGCCAGACGCCCCCGTCGGGGTCGGCCGCGACCGCGTTAAGGTCGGCCTCCGTCGGAAGCGGCAGCATCGAGAAGTCACCGCTGTCATCCCGGACGACCAGCGTACCCGCGGTGCCAGCGGCCCAGAGGCGACCGTCGCGATCGACCGCGAGCCCGCGGATGGCGACATCGGGGCGGGTCGGGATGGCCGACCAGACCCCCGCGCGCAGGAGAAGCGACCCACCATTCCGCCCGACGGCCATCAGACCGGATGAGGCGCCCGTCCCGAAGCCGCTCGCGGCGGCGAAGTCGAGCACGCCCGCGGCCGGTCCCGGGACCGAGTCGAGCTGCCAGAGCCCGCCCTCGTCCCGCGAGACGATGAGCCCGTCGGCACCGAAGGCGCGCAGCGTGCCGTCCCGAAGGGCCACGAGGGCGTGGACGTCGCGCTCGCGCGTGTCGTTCGAGGTCTCCCCCTGCCAGGCGGGGGCGGTCGGACGCAGGGCGGTAAGCGTGTGTCCGGTGCCCGCCGCGACGCGGGTGCCGTCGTCAAGCGCCGAAAACGCCGACAGCGTGGCTGTCGCACGCGCGATCTGGGTCGAGCGCCACGTCCCGCCCACGACCTCGACGAGCTGCCCCCCCGAGCCGACCGCGTGCAGGCCGGCGTCCCCGTCACCCGCGCCCGCGAAGACCCCGCGGAGCCTCAACCCCGGGCGCGTGTGGCGCGTCTCCCAGGCGCCCCCCTGCCAGCGCAGGACGACGCCGTCATCCCCGACCGCGACGAGATCGTCTGGCCCGCGACCCGCGATCGCCCAGAGGTCGGTCTTGATCCCTGACGCTTCGTCAACCCACGGACCAGCCCCGCTCGCAGGGCGGCGAGCGATGAGGCCGCCAGCGCCGACGACGACGACCGTGACCCCGTCGCTCCAGACGCCGTGGAGCGCGGCGGGGGGCTCGGCGTCCGCATCGGGCGTACCGAAGGCGAGCCAGGCGACGCCGTTCCAGCGCAGGACGCGCGGCCCGGAGACCGCCCAGATGGCGTCGGCCGAGACCGCGGAGACCGCGTCGAGCGGACCGACGTCGCCCAGCACGACCGCCTCCCAGCCGGGCGCGGACGGATCGGGTCCGCCGACGTCAGGGGCGTCGATGGCCGCATCCGCACCGTCGGGACCGCTTGGGCCGGCATCGGCGGCGATGTCTCCCTCGGCGTCCGCAGCGTCGGACGCGACGTCGACGCCCGCGTCAGGCGCGGCCGGAGCCGCGGACCGCTCGAGACCGGAGCCGGCACAACCTGCGGAAAGGAGGGCGGCCGCGACCGCGAGGGTGCTTGAGAGGGGACGATGTCGCATGAGGCGTGGCTCTCCGCTCGGGCTCAGAGCTTTGTGAAGTTGATCGACTGGGAGGACCACGAGCGCCATCCCCACAGGCTCATGTCGGCGTTCGAGTGGTTGTCGATGTCGAAGCCCTCCTTGTAGACCCGGATGACGCTCAGGATCTTGCCGCCCGCCGTGATGCCCGGCGTCCCCTCGATGCTCGGGAAGTCGGGGAGCAGCAGGGCGCCGACGTCGTAGTCGGCGATGATGGTCCACTCGGGGACGGGCCCCATCATCGTCGGGATGGCGACCTCGACGTAGTGGAAGTGGGGCAGCGTGCCGGGCTGGCTCTCCCAGCTGATGCGGTAGTCGTTTGTCATGACGCTGCCCTCCGCTGGCCGAAGACGCTCGGGGACAGGCAGGAAGGGCCCGAGGACGAGCTCGTTGCGCGCCGTGATGACCCGCGCGTCAGGGGTGCCCCCGACGGCGAGCAGGTCGAGCTCGGCGGCGACAGGCCCGAGATCGACCCGCTGCCAGCGCGTCCCGTCCCAGTGAAAGGCCTGCCCGCGGCTGCCGACGACCCAGACATCGTCGGCCGAGAAGCCGTGAATCGCGCCGAGCGTGCGGGTCGTCTCGAGCGGCACGCGCGTGAAGCCGAGGCCGTCCCAGTGGAGCAACACCCCGCCCTCGCCCGCCACCCAGACATCGTTCGGGCTCGAGCCCCAGATGGCGCGCAGCGCGAGGCTCGTGCCGGTCGGCAGCGAGGTCCAGGTCGTTCCGTTCCAGCGGCTCGCGAAGCCGCCGTTGCCGACGATCCACACATCGTCCGGCGCGAAGCCCCAGACACCGTTGAAGCGCCGGAAGCCAGGCCGTGGGTCGACCGTCCAGACGCCCGCCTCCTGACGCAGGACCACGTTGTTGCCCACCGCCACGGCGGTGTCGGACGCGGCGGCCCAGACGTCGAGCAGATCGGAGACCGTGCCGCTCGCCTCGGGGACCCAGCGGAGCCCGTCCCAACGGGTGATGACACCCCCTTCGCCGACCGCGACGAGCTGGCCCGCACCACCCGCCCCGACGCCGTGGATCGCCCGCAGCGTGCGCGCGACCCCGGACTGCTGGCGCGCCCACGTCGAGCCCGCGCTGCGGATGATGAGGCCGTCGGTGCCAACGCCGACGGTCGTCTCGCCCGCCCGCCACAGGCCGTGGATGTTCTGCGTGATGCCGCTGCGCCGCCCCGCGAGGTTGTCGCCAGCCCCGAGGAACATCACGTCGTTGTCGAGGCGCGGGAGCCCTTGATGGAAGGTGATGGTCTGGGCGTTGGTCGCGTAGGAGAACGAGCCCGCGATGAAGGTGAAGGTGGCGCCCGCGATGTCGCCATCGGGCGTCCCGAGGAAGTTCTGCAGCGTAAACGCCGGGAGGCCGGCCTGGAAGATCGGCGGAAACGCGATGTATCCCTCGGGCCCGAGGTCGAGGCTCGTCCACAGGGCCTCGATGTCGGGACCGTCGGGACCGCGCGGGATGTCGTCGAGGGCGAAGCGCCACGTCTGGTTCATCGGGTGGTTGAGGTCGACCTCGCCGCTCAGCGTGTCGCCGGGGTAGGCGAAGCGGTTGCGGTCGACGCCGAGGGCGTACGGACGGAAGACGCCCGAGAACGGATTCTCGACGCCCGCGAAGCAGAAGACCGCAAACTCGCCGAAGGGCGGGTTGAACGAAAACGTCATGTCGGCGGCGACCTTGACGCCGGGGTCCTCGAGGCGGTCACGCGCGAGGGGCGTGGGTGCCGTATTGGTCACATCACAGTAGGCAACCACCTCGCCCGCGGACGGTAGGCATTGCATCTCGGACATGCCGTTGTAGGGAAGGCAGTTGAAGCCCGCCCCACACTGGCTGTTGGTCGCGCAGCTGCGGGTGCAGAAGCGGCCTGGGCGACCTGAGGTGTCCTGATCGGGCAGCTCGACGCAGCGACCGCTCGCCCCGCACTGCGCATCCTCGGTGCACGGATCGCAGAGGGACCCCGAGGCGTTCGGGTAGTCGGTGCAGCGTCCGAGCGGGACGGGGACGGCCTTGCCGAGGCCCCGCAAGACCCCGTTGTAGGTCGCGGGCGGCGGCGGCGGCGGCGGCTCTCCAGGCGAGGGCGGCGTGATGGGCGTCAGGTAGACGGTCACGTTCTTCGCGTCGTACTCGACGACGGAGGCGCGCGAGTAGCCCTCCTTCGAGGCGCTCACCATCTGCTCGCCCGAGAGGTCTGGCCCGCTGAAGGTGACCTGTCCGCGAACGTCGGTGAAGCCCTGGTAAGGGGTCCGCGGGTCGGTCCACAGGATGACGAAGGCGTCCGGGATCGGGCTGCGGGCCTCGCCATCCATCACCGTCACGTTGACGTCGCCGCCGATCGGTCCGCCCCAGGTGCCGCCGAACTGCGTCGTCGGGTCGTAGTAGGTGAAGGCGTCGGCCTTTGGACGGTCACCCACGCGGGCCGACTCGACGACGACTGGCACGGTGCCGAGGGTGCCTGGCGGCGTGCGGCACGTGATGCGGGCGGACGAGACGACCTCGACGTGGGTCGCGTAGCGGGTCCCGAAGCGGACGCGCGCGTCATCCGGAAATCCACTGCCGACAAGCACGACTTCCGTGCCACCGGCCTGCGCCCCGCGCACCGGATCGACGAGGAGCAGCGCGTAGGGTCCGGCGTAGGCGAAGGCGTCATCGCGGCGCGCGACGCGGCCCTGCTGCAGCACAACGACGTCGGCGAGGCCAGGCGCGCCAGCGGGGGTGACCGCGGTCAGCGTCGTGTCATCGACCACACGCACCTGCGAGGCCGGCAGGGCGCCGAGGCGCAGCTCGAGACCGCTGCGGAACCCAGCCCCGCGGACCGTGATCGCGGTCCCGCCAGCGGCCGGACCACCGCTCGGCTCGACGCTCGTGACGCGCAGGCTCGGGCGGTAGAGGAACGCGTTCGCGAGCGTCACGGTCGCGCCGTCGCTCGTCAACGCGACGTCGACGCGCCCGTCGCCTGGCGGCGTCTCGACAACCACGAGGCGAGCCGCCGCATCCACCGCGACGACATCCGCTCGGCTGCCTCCGAAGCGGACCTCCGTGCTGTCGGCGTCCCCGAGCCCGAGGGCCACGAGCGCCACCCGCTCGCCACCCGCCGCGTCACCGACGCCCGGGCTCACCGCGACGAGCGTCAGCGGCCCGTCGGCGGCGGTCTCGGCGAGGTAGGCGAAGCCGTTCGACAGCGCGCCCGTACCCTCGGCGGTCGTCACGACGACGTCGCGGACACCTTCCGTCGTCACCGCGGTCGTGACACCGCGGAGACGCGTCGCCGAGAGGACCTCGACCTCCGCGAGCGGGGCCTCGCCGACGAGGACCGCGGCGGGGGCTTCGAATCCCGAGCCGCGCAGCTCGACCCGCGTGCCGCCCGCAAGGGGCCCGACAGGCGGCACGACAGCCTCGACGACGGGCGCTCCGGCGTACCGAAAGCCGCGCTCGAGGGTCCCGACCCCGAGGTCGTTCGTGACGTGGACGTCGACGGGCCCCGCGGCGCGCGCGGACGGCGTCGTCACGGTCAGCGTCGTGTCGTCGACGACCTCGACCGCGAGGGCTGGCTGCTGCCCGAAGAGGACGACCGAGCCCTCACGGAAGCCCGCCCCGCGGACGGTCACGCGTTCGCCACCAAGAAGCGCGCCGCGGTCGGGCTCGACGGCCGTGACTGCGACCTCGCTGAAGTAGAGGAAACCGCCTTCGAGGACAGCGGTCTCGCCCGTCTCGGGATCGAGCATGCGGACGTCCGTGAGACCAGGCGGGCGCGGCGGTGTAAGCAGCACGATGCGGGTCGTGCTGAGCACGAAGACGTCCTGGGCGAGGCTCTCGCCGAAGAAGACCTGGAGCCCGTTGCGGAACCCCTCGCCGACGAGCTCGGCCTGCTCGAGGCCCGCCGCGAGCCCACGGGCTGGCGTGACCTCGAAGAGCGCGAGCCGGGTGGCCTCGACGGGTCCGCTGTCGGGGACCGCGTCGGGCTCGGCGAGCGCGTCGTCCCCCCGGGTCTCGCCAGGGCTCAGACTGTCGGAGGCGCCCTCGACGTCGACGGGCGCAGCGTCAGGCTGCGGCGCTGGGGCCCCGGTGTCGTCGGTACAGCTCGCAAGCCCGAGCAGCAGGGTGAGCGCGGCCGTGACCGGGCGAAGCGACAGGCGCGTCATGAGCATGGCGTGTTCCTTGTCGTGCAAAATCAACATCTGCGTTCAGGGCGCGGGCCGCTCGGCCCGGATCTCCTCGAGGTCGAGGCCGCCGGTGTAGGCATAGGACACGTACTGATCCCAGCCGTAGACGATGACGCCCGCGTCCTCGCTCGCGCGGATGGCGTGGGTCCCGGGCTCGAGGAACTGTCGGTAGACGCTGTACTGCCCGCTGCCGATGAGGGTGAAGGTCGACGGGTCGACCGGGACGCCGTCGATCTCGAGGCTGGCGCCGGTCGGCAGCGTCACGTTCAGGTAGTTCTCGGCGTATTCGGCGGGGACGAGGATGACGAAGTCCTTGCGGTACTGCTCGACCGGGATCTGCAGCATGAAGGCCGGGTCACCGATGCCTGCGTCGTCGCCCGAGCCGACCCCGCCGACGTTTGGGTCAGGCGCGTCCTGGGCCGCGAGGAAATGGCCGACCATCAACGGCTTGTTGTCCGCGGCGACGATCTCGAAGTTGCCGCGGCTCTCGAACTCGAAGTGCTGCCCGCGGTTCAGCACCGGGACCGTGACGCCTGGCTGCGGAGGGACAAGCATCACGCGGGTCGCGTCGTCACCGGCCATGATGCGGTAGAGGTCGGTCTCGCGCCCGCGGTCCCAGGTCTTCGTCGCGACGAAGCGGCTGCCCCAGGTCTTCAGCGGGAACAGCTGCTGCTCGAGGTGGTCCGCGCAGCACGTGTTGAAGCCCGCGTTGACGCAGTCGGTCAGCGTGCGGCAGCGCGTGCGCCCGTCCCATTCGCAGACGCCGTAACCTGACACTTCGTCGATGTTGACGCAGCGGGCGGTGTTCGGCGCGTTGGCCGCCTCGGAGCCGCCGAAGACCGCGATCCGCTTGTCGGCGACGACGCGGGTGCCGGTGGGGTCCGCGCCCGGGCGATCGGTCTGGATGCTCAGGACGTCGAACTGCTTCAGTCGGAAGACCCGCGTCTCGCCAGGCTCCATGTGCGGGATCTCGGCCTCGTCGGGCGAACCCTCGTAGATGAGCCCGGGCTGCGTCGGGGCCGAGGTCGTGACGCTGACCGTCGTCGTGCCCTCCATCACCGCGACCACCGTGAAGTAACTTCTCAGGATGTCGAAGGTCTGCTCGCGCGACATGACGTAGTATTCCTGTCCGAGCAGCGCGGCGGGCAGCAGCAGGGACGCGTCGTTCGAGAAGACGTCCTCGTTCTCGAGCGGGTTGAACTGGTAGGCGATGATGGGCACCGTCGCGCTGAAGCGGTACGCGAGTGGGGCCTGGACGGTCCCGTTCACGTCGCGGCGCGGGAGGCGATAGACGCGCAGCTCGCCAGGCTGCAGGGGTTCGGTCGGGAACGGCACGCCGAGCGAATCGTAAAGCACCGGCTCGACCACCCCCGCTTCGTACTGGTCGACGCTGACGGTCGCTGCAAGCGGCGAATCGGGCGGGTTCGCGACCGCGACGGCGAACTGAGCCCCCTGGGCCTCGTAGTAACCGCGCCCGCCGCCGGGGACGAAGGCGTTGTCGAGGTCGACGGCGAAGTAGTCACAGCCGATGTAGCTGTTGTACTTGACGCTCTGCTCGCACATGGCCTCGCAGACCTGCCCGGTGCAGACGTGCGAGATGCTCGCGCACGTCTGGTACACATCCCAGCCGCTGCCGTCGGCGCGACACTCGAGGACGGTCTGGTCATCCTGACACTTGCGCGCACCGGGAAAACACGCGGTGCAGGCGCCATCGCGGCACTGCGACTCGTTGCCCTCGGGGCCATAGCAGATCCCCGGGACAAAGGCGGTGGCGCTCTGGTTGCAGATGAGCGCCTCCTTCGAGCCCTCGGCGACGCAGGCCTTGACCTCGCCGGGGTAGCACACGGCGCCATCGGGGAGATCGAGACAGCGGGCGTTGCGGCACTGCGCGTTCTCGCCCGGACAGTTCTCGACGATCGTGCCGGTGCCGGCCGCATTGCAAAAGCGGGCAGGTGGCGACCCCTCCTCGACGCAGGCGACGACCGTGCCGGGGTCGCAGCTCTGGCCGTCGGGCAGGGTCTCCTCGACGTCGGCGCCAGCGTCCACGCCGCCATCGTCGGAGCAGCCCGCGAGGGCGAGCGGGGTCGCGGGGAGGAGGGCGACGAGCGCGAGGCGGAGGGCGTGCATGGGTGTCCCGGGCGTCGTGGGCGAGGCGCCCGGCCAGACGACCTTCCGGCGTCCGGTCCCGCCACGGCACTCGCCGCGGGCAGAGGCGCAAGCCGCCATCATGCGAGAAGAAGCCCTCCGGAGTCAAAGGGCTTCGCCGAGGCGACCACGAGCCCGGAGCGACAGCCTGCCGCGGCCGGGCGCCTGCGGTTTTTCGACGGCGGCCTCAGGTCGTGGTAGCGTCCCACGGATGTTCCAACTTGAGCGCGTCACGGTCCGCCACCCCAACAACTACGAGGCCCTGCGCGCCATCGACGCGCGCATCGCGCCAGGTGGGCTCGTGCGCATCATCGGGCGGACGGGGGCTGGCAAGACGACGCGGCTGAAGCTCTTCGCGGGCGAGCTGCAGCCGACCGAGGGGCGCGTCCTCGCCGACGGGGTCGATCTCGGGACGCTGAACCCGACCGAGCTCGCGCTGCGCCGACGCCGCATCGGCCGCCTGACACGGACGCCCGATCTGCTGCCCGAACTCGACGTGGCGGGAAACGTCGGCCTGCCGCTCGAAGTCCAGGGGCTCGCGCGCGCGCTCCGCGAAAACCGCGTCGCGATGGCGCTCGAGGCGGTCGGACTCGAGGGGCACGCGGGCACACCTCCGCGCTGGCTGAACCGACACGAACAGCAGCTCGCGTCCCTCGCCCGCGCGATCGCGATGGAGCCCGACCTCATCCTCGCGGACGAACCGCAGGCCCTCCTCGATCGCGAGGGGGCGGCCGACCTCGAGGCCCGCCTGCGGCGACTCGCGACGCCGCTGCGGACGGTCGTCCTGACGAGCCGCGAGCTCGACCCGAGCCAGGCGGGCGACGGCGCGCAGGTAATGCTGCTGAACCAGGGCTTCCTCATCGACGGCCGCGTCGGGGCGAGCCAGCCGGCGCGCCCGAGCGCGCGGAACGCGTGACGCTGCGAAGGGACGGGAGCAAACGACATGTCCGCATCCACCACGCTGCTGCCCCGCGCCCTCCTCGCGCACTGGACAGCCCCGCTCGCGGCCCTCGCGACCGCGACCGCGCTCGTGGCGCTCGGCCTCTGGCTGTGGGGAATCCGCGCAATCGGTGACGTCATGGAGGCTGTCGGCGAGTCCGTGACGATCAGCGCCCACCTCGAAGCCGACCTCGACGAGGCGGGCGTCGAGGCCCTGCTGAAGACCGTGGCGGCCCGCCCCGACGTGTCCTTCGTCCGGTTCCTCGGCGCGAGCGATCAGGCCGCACGCCTGACCACCCTGCTCGGCGAGACGTGGGCCTCGGACACGGACGCGCGGGTGCACGCGCTCGGGGCGATGATCGAGGTCGGCGTGGCCTTCGAGGGGCTCGACGCCGAGGGCCTCGCGCGCCTCACCACGGCCCTCGGCGGGATCGCGGGGATCGCTGGCGTGGAGGCCGTGCCCGAGGCGCCCGAAGCGATGGAGGCGTTCGTCGACCTGCGCGAGACGTTGTCGGAGGCGAGCCTCACGTGGGCGCTGCTTGCCCTCCTCCTCGGACTGGGCGCGAGCGCCGCCTGGGCCTCCGGGGTCGTGGTGCGCAACGGGCTCCTCGTGCGGCTCGCGGCCCGCTTCGGTGCGACTCCGACTCAGCTCGCGGCACCGATCATCGTCGCGGCCATCGTCATCGGGCTCGTCGGCGCGGCCCTGGGCGCGTGGCTCTTCGCGCGCGTCACGGGCGGTCTCGAGGGGGTCCTCGTGCGCCTGCCAGGCGGCTCCGCGGGCGGGGCGGGTCCGTTCATCGGACTCTTCTTCCTCGCCGGGCCGGTCATCGTCTGGGCAGGTGCTCAGGCCGGACTGCGCCGCCTGCGGGGGCTTGACGGGCCGGAGGCGGAATCGCGCCGGGAGCGGGGCGCGCGCGGCCGGACAGGCGAGGGCGACAGCGGAGGGGCCGCGTGACGATCCCGCTCCTCCTGGCCGCAATCCTCGCGCTCTCGGAGCCAGCGCCAGCGATGACTGACGAACTGTCAGCCGACGCAGATACGGGTGAAACCAACGAGAAGATTCCGGCCCCGCCCGACATCGACACGCTGGTCGTGCCGCCACCCGAGCCCATCCCGAAGCGACCGGCCCTCGACATCCGCCGTCACCTGATGCCCGAGGCGTCGATCATCGACGCGATGGGGCAGCTCGACGAGCGCATCCACGCGAGCGCCGCCGAACACCGTGCCCTCACGGCCTCCCTCGCGGCGGTCCAGCGCGACCTCGTCGGCCGCGAGGCCGCGTCGAAGGGGGCGGCCTCGCGGCTCGCGGCCCTCGAGGCGAGTCTCATGCGGCGGGTGTTCCTCGTCCGCGGGCTCGAGCGGGCCGACACCCCGCTCGTCTGGCTCCGCCAGACGCCGCCGTTCGCGTGGCAGGACCTGCTCGACCGGGCGAGCGCGCTCCAATGGACCCGCGGTCGCGTCCGGTCGGAGCAGCTCGCGCTCGAGAGCCTCCGCGCCCTCGTGGCGAGCTTTGACGCGGATCTCGCGCGACGCCAGCAGAACCGAGCGCACATCGAGGGCCGCCTCGCCGTCCTCGAGGCCCGCACGTCCTGGGACGCGGACGAGCTCGCCGCGCTCAAGAAGGCCGTCGTCGAGCAGCCAGGCTACTACGCCGCCTACGCCCGCGACATGGAGACCATCTCGGCGCCGCTCGGGGCGCTCATCGCCGACGCGATCGCGAAGGCGCCCGCCCGCCCGCGCCTGTTCCTCGGCGACGGCTACCCGCGGCTCTCGACCCCCCTGCGCCATGGCGACATGATCGCGCCCTACGGGTCGCGGACCTACCTCGGCGTGCGCTCGACCTGGCGCGGCATGCACTGGGCGCTGTCCGAGGACGGGCGCAAGGACATGCGGCGGCAGGGGGTTCGGGCCGCCTATTGGGGCTACGTCTTGTGGACGGGGTGGTTCAAGGGCCTCGGGCAGGTCGTCATCCTCGACCACACCCGCGGCGTCACCTCCGTCTACGGCCACCTCGCCGACGTTGCGGTCAAGGTCGGGGAGCGGGTCGCGACAGGAGCGCGTCTCGGCGCCATCGGGGAGACCGGCAGCTTCTTCGGGCGGCGCCTCTACTTCGAGCTGCGGGTCGAAGGCGAGCCGCAGAACCCGTTGCCATGGCTGAAGTGATGAACGGTGGCCGCCTTGTGCCCGTGGCTGCCCCGTCGGGCGCGCGGGGCGTGGCGAGGCGTGGCCCGCCCGGGCGCCCCTTGCCAAGCGGCAGCGTTGGACTAGACTCCTGGACGGTCCGGCGTGCGCGCCAACGCGTCGCTCCGGTCCGTCTCCCGCCCCAACCCCGAGAGGAACTCCGATGAACATCATGCGCCTCGCGGCCCAGGCCGCCTCCATGCGTGGCTGGCCCTGCCGTCAGGAGATGAACGGCGATCTCCGCGTCGAGATCGTGACCCAGCCCGGCCGCACCCAGGTCGTCAACCTCACCGCCGCACGCGATGGTGACCAGGAGCCGACGGTCTTCATCTGGTCGAAGGCCGCCGACATGGCCGCAAAGAACGACCCATGGGGCCTCCTCGCGCTCAACATGAAGCTGACTTGGGGCCGCGTGGCCCTTCGCGGCAGCGAGCTCATCGTGCTGCACGCGCTGCTCGATCGGACCTCGGACCTCACCGAGGTCGGCAAGGCCATCTTCTGGGTCGGCAAGAGCGCCGACGACATCGAGCAGCAGACCTACGGCGCCTACACGGACGTCCTCTGAGATATCCTGACGGTTCGTCAACCCTCCGTGCCACCGGGCACAACCAGAAGACAAGGAGCCCCGCCATGCGCTTCCCGCACCTCGCCCGCCTGACCGTCGGCCTCGTCGCCGCCCTGAGCCTCGCCGCCTGCGGCCCCCGCACCGTCGAGAACGAGACCAACTACTTCAAGAACAACATCAATCAGATCGATGTCGCCGCCACGAAGCTGCCCCACCTGAAGCCGACCCTCGACCAGAAGAAGGCCGAGTTCGTCGCCGAGTTCGAGTCGCTGAAGCATGGACAGGGCGAGGAAGGTGCGAAGAAGATCGCAGAGTTGAACCACCGCATCACGAGCTATCTGAACCAGGTAGCTCCAACGCAGCCGACAGCGGGCGTCCCGATGCAAGGCTCGGTGCCCGGCGGCAAGCTCGGCGTGCCTCCAGGCGGCATGGTCCCGGCTGGCGGCATGATCCCAGCTGGCGGCATGGTCCCGGCCGGAGGCATGGTCCCGGCGGGCGGCGTGCCCGGCGCAGTCCCTGGCGGCAAGCTCGGGGGCGCCCCTGGAGCGGCCGTCCCGGGGGCGGTCCCGGGCGCGGTCCCGGTCGGGGGCGGCGGCTTCGGTGAGG
>SYAK01000213.1 GCA_005788935.1 Pseudomonadota bacterium | reverse complement strand
CCGCCTCGACCCGCGGCGCGCCCCCGCGGCCGCCCGCGCCCGCGCCCACGCGATCCTGCACCGCATGCACGCCGCTGGGGCGCTTGACGGCACAGCCCTCGCCCTCGCGCTGAGCGAACCCTTGCAATTGCAAGCTTTGTCACGCCCGCTCCCGGCGGCACACCTCGTGACCTCGCTCATCCCCGAGCTGCGCGTCGATGCCGACCCGCCTGCCACCATCCGGACCACGCTCGACGCACGCCTGCAGCGCCTCGCCGAGACCGTCGTCGCGAACCCCCAGCACCCGCAGCCTCGCGGCCTCCCTGGCACGGTTGGCGGCGACCATCAGGCGGCCATCGTCATCCTCGACACCGTCTCGGGCGAGGTCAGGGCGTGGGTCGGCTCGCGTGCGTGGGGGGACGCCGCCGCCCTCGGCCAGACCGACGCCGTGGTGGCCCGCCGCCAGCCGGGCTCGGCGCTGAAGCCCTTCATCCACGGCATGCTGCTCGAACAGGGCGCCACCCCCGACACCCTGCTCGATGACAGCCCGGGCGCCTTCGACACGGGTCGCGGCGTCTACCGCCCGCAGAACTACGACCGGCGCCACCGCGGCCCCGTGACGCTCCGGGAGGCCCTCGGCAGCTCGCTGAATCTGCCCGCGGGCCGCGCGGTCGCCCGCCTCGGGGTCAGCTCCGTGCTGACCCGCCTGCGCGCCCTCGGGCTCGAGACGCTCGACGCGGCACCCGACCACTACGGGCTCGGCCTCGCCCTCGGCAACGGCGAGGTCCGCCTCATCGATCTCACGCAGGCCTACGCGACGCTTGGCCGCCTCGGTCTCCACCGCCCGACGCGCTGGCGTCTCGACGTCCCCACCGAGGCCCCGACCCGCGTGATGCCAGCCGAGGTCGCGCGGACGCTGCTCGGGATCCTCGCGGACGACCACGCGCGCGGCCTCGGCTTTGGCCACGCGAGCGCGCTGTTGATGCCGTTCCGCGTGGCCGCGAAGACCGGGACCTCGTCGGATCACCGCGACAACCTCGCCTTCGGGGTCACCCCCGAGTACACGGTCGGGGTCTGGGTCGGGCACTTCGACGGGCGCCCGGTCGATACGCGCTCGCCCCACCTCGCGGCGGCCCCCATCCTCCGCGCCGCCTTCCTCGCCCTCTACCCGCGCGCCGCCCGCCCGCAGGATGTGCCGTGGTTCGCCGACCGCTGAGTTCCTCGACAGCGCGGCGACGGCGTGCAAAGCCCTCAGCGCTGCGGCGTTCTGTCGCAGCCCCCGACCCCACCCTGAACCCGCGGAGGCCTCCCGATGCGCCACCTGCTGGCGTCGATCCTTGTCCTCGCCGACCCTCCCGACCACCCTCACAGCCTGCGGTGACAACGGCAGCGAGGCGCAGCGCCTCGGGGTCGGCGCCGCCTGTGCCACCAACGCCGACCGTGCCGAGACCGCGCCGATGGGCCGGCCCTTCAAGGGCGGCTACTGCGGCGTCGACAACTGCGAGACCGACGCCGAGTGCCCGGCGGGATCGGCCTGCATGACCCACGATGATGATGTGAACGATTGCTTTCTGCCCTGTGATGACAAGCCTGTGTGTAACACGCATCGCACGGCCGAGAACGAGTCCAACCGCTTCGGCAGCGTGACCTTCGTCGAGGCCGCCGCCCACGCAGGCGCCAAGGCCTGCGTCCCGCCGTCCGCCGACAAGTGAGCCCTTGGCGCGCGGGTGCCAGCGAAACCCGCACCCGCCTCGCGCCAACCCGTCCAGGCGGCAGCTCCGCCCTGGCCATCGGCCTGACCGCGCGCGCCTGGCACATCCCCCGAGAGGCCCCATGTGGCAGTGGTTGACGTTGCTCCTCGGTCTGACCGCCTGCCAGGCGGAGCTCCTGCCGATACCGCCCGCCTCGCCGCCGGCCGGCCCCGTCATGCGGGTCGTCGGCGAGGTCACGCGGATCGTGCTCCGGAACATCCACAAGGCCGAAGGTCATCACACCTGCAACATCGAGTTGAGCATGAAGGTCGCGGCCCTCACCCCACCAACGCCCCACCCCGTCGGGACGCTGACGGTGCGCCTCCTCGAGCGTCCGACGTGGCGAGACCTCAGCGAAGCCGAACGCGCGCGGCTCTCGCCCTCGGGCCCAGCCCACACCCTCGAGACCGACGCGTGGGGGCCTTACCGGGTCGGTGCAGACCTCGACGTGCGCGCTGTCCGGGCTGGCGTCGAGCTCGCCGTGATGGCCGAGCCGACGCCGAAGTAGCCCATCGCGCAGGGCGCTGTCACGCCGCGGCGGTCACGGGTCCACCGACCGCGCCGTCGTTCAGCAGATCGTCGGCGCCAAGCCGGTCGGCCGCCCGCCCGTCGAAGAAGCGCATCAGCCCGACCTTGTCGTAGTGGGCCGCGATGCGGGGGGTCAGGAGGCCAATCTCCCGCAGGTTCGGCACCATGCGCGCGAACATGCGCGTCCGGAAGTCGTCCATGCCCGGCGACCCGGCGATGAAGCGCTTCCAGTTGGCCCAGCTTACGCGCGTCCCGCCGAACCACTCCTCCCAGACCTCGCGGGCGAGGAAGCGGTTGCGCATCAACATCGCGATCTCAAATGCCCAATCCTCGCGCTCCCGGCGCTCGGGCTCGGACAGCTCGCCCTTGATGTGGTCACGCAGCGCCACGACGCCGAAATGGACGTGGCGCGCCTCGTCCGAGATGACCCGCCGCAGCAGCTCGCGGAGCAAGGGCTCCTGGGTCCGGGGGTCCATCGTCCCGAAGGCGCCGAGGGCGAGCCCT
>SYAK01000212.1 GCA_005788935.1 Pseudomonadota bacterium | reverse complement strand
GCTGCGACCATCGGCACCGGGCGCAACGCCACGCCAGCGCAGGCCGAGGAGGTCCACGCGGCCATCCGCGGCTGGCTCGGGGCTCACGTCAACGCCGAGGTCGCGGCGACGACGCGCATCCTCTACGGCGGCAGCGTCAAGCCCGACAACGCGGCCGAGCTGCTCGCCAGGCCCGATGTCGACGGGGCCCTCGTCGGCGGCGCGAGCCTCGACGCGGCCTCCGTCATCGCGATCATCCGCGCCGCGCGCCGCTGAGACCCTGCGGGCTCAGGTCCGCGACCGGTTCCTCCCCCAGCTGGCATCAGAGGTGTCTGCGACGCGCGCACGAGAACGTCGCCTGACACCGCGGTCTCGGCGCGATGGGCAGGCCTGCGTTGTCTTTTCCTTGCGACGACCTGCCCTGCTGGCCTAACATCATCGACCGCCTCGGCAGAGCCGGCTCGACGCGTCGTCCGTGCCGCCCGCTCCCGCTGCGATGGATGCAGCCGCCGCCGCTCCCGTCTCTCCCTTCAGGTCATCAAGGCAACCACGATGAAACGATCGCCCCGCTTCCACCTCAAGACCCTCGCGCTCCTCGCGACGACCCTCGTCGTCACAGCCTGCGGCAGCGAGGATACGAAGACCAAATGTTCCGCCACCGAGTCCTGTGGCTTCGGCCTGGCGTGTCAGGACGAGACCTGCGTCGAGACGCCGTGCGGTGGCCCCGCCGACTGTCCTTCGGGCTACACCTGCACGGTGGCGGCGGACGAGGGCCTGTGCACGGCCATCGAGTGCGGCTGTGACACCTGCGATGCCTGCCCGGCTGGCGACGTCTGCAGCGCTGGTCTCTGCGTGCCCGAGGCGGGCTGCAGCGAGAGCGCGCCGTGCACGGGTACCGATGTCTGCGAGGCCGGCGCTTGCCGTCCGTGCGCAGGTGCCGAATGTGCGACCACCTGCACCGCGGGCAGCTGCCCCGCGGGTCAGGTCTGCAACGCGACGACCGGCGCCTGCGAGGCCGAGGCGGCGCTTGGCACCTGTGGTGCGTGCACGGACTCCGCCGAGTGCGGCGCCGACGGCCGGTGCATCCAGCTCCAGGGCGGCAAGGCCTGCCTCCCGACGTGCGCGACGGCCACCGACTGCGACGCGGGCTGGACCTGCCAGTCGGGCGCCGCCGGTTCCGTCTGTACGCCGCCGAACTACCGCTGCGAGGGCTGCTTCGCGACGGGCTGCCCGGAGGGCCAGAGCTGCAACGCGTCGGGTGCCTGCGAGGCCGCCGCCGCCTGCAACCCGAGCTGCAGCGGGTCGACCCCGGTCTGCAACGGCGGGACGTGCGTCGAGTGCGTCGCGAACGCTGACTGCGGCGCGGGACGGACGTGCAACACCGCGACGAATCTCTGCGAGGGCCAGACCAGCTGCACTGGAGCCACGCCTTACGCGCTCGGTGACCAGTGCGTCGAGTGCCTGACGAACAGCCACTGCGGCGACCGCTTCTGCGATCAGGCGACACACACCTGCAGCGACGACCAGTGCGCCTCGTGCGCCGATCCCTACCCGGCCTGCATCGACTACGAGGGGCAGAGCTACTGCGTCCAGTGTGCAACGAACGAGGACTGCGTCGCCCTCAACGGCGAGGGCAGCACCTGCAACACCTCGACCTACGCCTGCGAGGGTGGTGTCGTCCGGCCCGCCGACACGTGCGAGCGCGACAGCGACTGCGACTCTGGGGCGGCGGGCTTCAACCTGCGCTGCCACGTCGCGAGCGGCTTCTGCTACGACGCGAGCGGCAGCTGCGACGACGTCACGGCCTTCTGCCCGGGCAACGATGGTCAGGTCCGCCCATGCCAGAGCCTTCTGTCGCTCCTCGGCGGGGGTGGCAGCGCGCCCGCGCTTCCGCCCGAGCTCGCCGGTGGCGGCACCTTGCCGGGCTTCTGCTCGTGCACGCCAGGCCCCCTGGGTCTTGGGGCTGGCAGCTGCCTCGCGGGCCAGTGCACGGACCTCGGGGCGCTCCTCGGGCTGCTCGGGGGTGGTGGTTCGACCAGCTCGTCCTCGCCGGTGTGCTTTGACCTCTCGAGCCTCGGCGGCACGCCTTGATGGGCTGAGTCGCGCCAGCGGGCGCGAGACCCCGGAGCCCTCGCACGGGCCCGGGGTCTTTTTTTTGGCTCCATGCCTGAACATGTGAACATGCATGAACATGTGAACCGTGTCAAACCCGCGTCGTCGATCCACCTTGATCCCCGGCCCATTCGGCCAGATGTAGTGGAGGGTTTCGAAGCTACCCCCTACATCTTGTGGCCGCATCGATCGTACCGGATCAGGCCCGGAAAATGGCGTGCGTTATTTGACAGTTCGCCTTGACGGTCCCAAGGGGCCCCTTCTATCTTCCCCCCATGTGGGAGAAAGTGGATCGCGCGGGGAGCGCGGTTCGCGATGACGCCTCGAGGCCTCCGCGTGACGACGTGAGGATGGCCAGCGAAGCGGGGAGGAGAAGGCTCGGTGTTTGCCGGACGCTACGATCACGCCCTCGATGAGAAGGGGCGGACGATGATGCCCAAGCGGTTTCGCGACCGCCTGGCGGCGTCCCAGGACCGGTCCATCTGGATCACCAACCCGCTCTCGGGCACGGGCCACCTCGACGTGCGCCCCGACAGCGCCTTCCAGAGCTTCTTCGACCGCGTCAGCAAGCTCGCGCCGAGCCCCGAGATCCTCGATTTCCGGCGCTACTACTTTGGCGCCGCGATGGAGGTCGAGGTCGACAACGCCGGACGCATCCTCATCCCGGCGAGTCTCCGCGGGCGCATCGGGCTGACGGACAAGGTCGCCTTCGTCGGTACCCAAGCGCAGTCCTTCGAGCTCTGGCACCCCGACGCGCTCGACACGAACTTTGGCGCGCTCGCGGCGGCCCCGGGCGCCTTCCTGAACCTCTTGCCGGAGCTCGGCGGATGAGCGGGCTGCCCTCGACGGGCTACCATGTCCCGGTGCTCCTCGCGGAGTGCGTCGCGGCTTTGTCGGCCGCACCCGCGGGCGCGTGGATCGACGGGACGCTCGGCGGCGGCGGGCACACGGCCGCGCTGCTCGGCGTCGCGGCCGGGGCGCGCCGCATCCTCGCGATCGACCAGGACGACGAGGCCCTCGCGGCGGCGGACGCACGGCTCGCTGGCGATCCACATCGCGCCACCGTGACGCTCGCGCGCGGAAATTTCCGTGATCTCAAGGGACTCGTCGCGACCCACTTCGGGGCGGAGACGCGCGTCGCGGGCATCCTGCTCGACCTCGGCGTCTCGAGTCATCAGCTCGACGCTGTCCACCGCGGCTTCGGCCTGCGCCACGGGGACGCGGCCCTCGACATGCGCATGAACCCGGCTGAGGGTGGCCAGACAGCGCGCGAGCTGGTCGCGTCGCTGTCCCCTGAGGCCCTCGCGGACGTCCTGCGCGAGTTCGGCGAGGTGCCGTCGGCGCTGACGATGGCGCGGCGGCTGCAGGACGCGGCGGCCCGTGGGCGGCTTGAGACGACCGGCGACCTCATGGGGGTCGTCGACACGATGCGCGCCGCCTTCCGCAAGCTCCATGTCCATCCAGCGACCCTCGTCGCCCAGGCGCTCCGGGTCGCGGTCAACGACGAGCTTGGGGCCCTCGATCAGGCGCTTGCGGACGCGCCCGACGTGCTGCTGCCCGGCGGGCGCCTCGTCGTCAT
>SYAK01000211.1 GCA_005788935.1 Pseudomonadota bacterium | reverse complement strand
GGTCGCTGGTGCTGGCGTTGGCGCTCGGTCTCGCGTCGGGGACGGCGCGGGCCGAAGCCTCGGACGAACCTGAAGACGATGGCCGGGGCTGGTATGACGTCCTCGACGCCTCGCCGGTCGTCCGCGAGTTCGTCTTCGGGGGGCTCTCCCGCATCGACGCCGCGAGCGTCCGCGACAAGATCTTCACGCAGATCGGCCGCCCGCTCGACCGCGCGCGCCTGTCGGAGGACCTGAAGCGCCTCTGGGCGACCGGCTTCTTCGAAGACGTCCGCGTGGTCGCACGACCCTTCGAGGGCGACGACGCGGTCGTCGTTCTCACCTTCATCCTCGTCGAGCGCCCAGCCGTCCTTGGCGTCGACCTCGAGCTCGAAGGGGACGCGGTCTCGGAGGACGAGATCCGCAAGGTCATCGACATCAAGGTGCGCGACACGCTCGACGAGGCCAAGGTCGCCGCGAACGCCCAAAAGATTCGCGATCTTTACATCGAAGAGGGCCACTTCCTCGCCGAGGTGCGCCACGAGGTCCGTCGCTCGCCAGAGGGCGTCCGCGTCGTCTTCATCACGCGCGGGGGCGCTGCGGTGAAGGTCCGGAAGGTCGAGATCACTGGCAACCGCGAGGTCGCCTCGGACGAGCTCAAGGGCATCATCGCGACGCGCGAGGGTGGCTGGCTCGACTTCCTCACCGGGGCGGGCGAGTTCAAGAGCGAGCTCTTCGAGCAGGACCGGCAGCGCATCCAGTACTTCCTGCTGACCCGCGGGTACGTGGAGAGCATGGTCGGCAAGCCCCGGGTCATGCTGAGCCCCGACCGGCGATCCATGGAGATCGTCATCCCGGTGACCGAGGGCCCGCGCTACCGGACGGGCGAGCTTGAGCTCGAGGTGGTCGACGGCGACTGGGACGTGGCGCGCGACGAGGTCGAGAAGCTGCTGACCCTGAAGGCCGGCCAGTGGTTCGACTACGGCGCCATGCAGAACGACGTCCAGGCCATCGCTGGCGCCTTCCGGGACCGCGGCTACGCGAACGCGACGGTCGCGACCGACCACAAGGTCGACCCCGAGACGCGCACCTTCGGAGTGGTCTTCCGCATCCAGAAGGGCGAGCCCGTGCGCATCCGGCGCGTCGAGGTGCGCGGCAACCTGTCCACGCGCGACGAGGTGATCCGGCGCGAGATGAAGATCTTCGAGGGCGACGTCTACTCGGGCAGCGCTGTGCGCCGCTCGCAACGCCGCATCATGGCGACCGGCTTCTTCGAGCCTCCGCGGGGCCCAGGCGACGACGGCGGGGTCCGCATCGAGATGCGCCCGACGGGCGACCGCGACACGGTCGACCTCGTCGTGACGGTCAAGGAGAAGCAGACCGGGACCTTCCAGGTCGGCGCCGGCTTCTCGAGCCTCGAGCAGTTCATCCTGACCGCCCAGATCTCGAAGGAGAACTTCCTCGGTCGCGGCCAGACCCTCTCGGCCCAGCTGACCCTGTCGGGCATCAGGCAGCTCTACTCGGTCAGCTTCTTCGAGCCCTACTTCCTGGACCGGGAGGTGACCTTCGCCTTCGATCTCTTCAACTTCCAGGAAGATTTCGTGGACTTCACGCGCCTGCGCACGGGCGGCAACGTGACGTTCGGCTACCGCTTCACCGACGAGATCTCGCTCTCGGGCACCTACACGCTCGAGAGCGTCGACGCGACCCTTCGCCGCACCGACATCGACATCGCCAAGCTGCGCCAGTCCGGCCTCACCAGCTCGGTGCGCGGCACGCTGTCGTGGGATACCCGCAACAACCGCCTCTTCCCGACGAGCGGTCAGTTCACGACGCTCTCGGCCGAGCTCGCGTCGAGCTACCTCGCCTCGCAAAACGAGTTCTGGCGCGTACTTGGCCGAAGCCGCTGGTACTTCCCGCTGTTCTGGCAGTTCGTGCTGCGCCTCAACGGCCAGGTCGGCTGGGTCGAGGGCTTCGGCGACAACCCCGTGCCGCTCTTCGAGCGCTTCTTCGTGGGCGGCATCTTCACGGTGCGCGGCTTCCAGCGGAACTCCATCGGCGAGCGCCTCTACATCACGTCGCAGCCCGACGGGGCCCTCGACCCCATCACCATCGGCGGCACGAAGCAGCTCATCCTGAACGCCGAGATCGAGTTCCCGATCCTGATGGACATGGGCATCCGCGGCGTGGTCTTCCTCGACGCCGGCAACGCCTGGGGTGCCGAGGAACTCATGGACCCGCGGGTTCTGCGCACCTCGGCCGGCTTCGGCGTGCGCTGGAACTCGCCAGTCGGCCCGCTGCGCTTCGAGTGGGGCTTCCCGCTGCGCCCGCGGACGGGCGAGCAGCGGTCGATGTTCGAGTTCACCATCGGCAACTCGTTCTGACGGGCCGTTCCTGCGGGAATCGGGACGCAGAGGAGCCGGTTGACACGCCGTCGGCCCGGCGGTATCAGCCCGCGCCAGCTCAGGAGTCACCCATGCGCCGCTCGCTTGTCCGCTCGCTCATCTTCGCCCTGCTTCTCGTCGCGGCCCTCGGTGTGCCAGGGGGTGCGCAGGCCCAGTCGATGAAGGTCGGCGTGGTCGACGTGGAGTACATCATCCACACGTCGAAGAAGGGCAAGGCCGCGAAGGCCAAGCTGAAGAAGATGTTCGACGACCGCCAGAAGTCGCTCGACGAGGCGCAGAAGAAGCTGCTCGAGCAGAAGAAGAAGCAGATGGTGATGGAGTACCAGCAGGGGCTCGTCGAGCTGCAGGAGATGTTCGCGAAGAACCAGCAGGAGCTCGCGAAGAAGGAGGTCGAGCTGATGAAGCCGATCCTGAAGGCGCTCGAGGAGACGCTGACGAAGCTCGCGACCGACGAGAAGTACGACCTCATCATGAACCGGTCCGAGCACGGCGTGCTCTTCGCGAAGGACAGCTTCGACATCACCGAGAAGGTCCTCGGGAAGCTCGACGCGGGCTGACCCACCCTTTCGGGGTGTCGACACCAGAGGGCGGGCCGCGATGGGCCGCCCTCTTCGCGCATGTGGGCCGGGAAGCGCCAGGGTGAGGGTGGGTTCGTCCTCGCGTCGGGCAGCGATCGCGTTCTGTGCTTTCTGGCTTGGATGACGCAGACGTTCCCGATACCTTGGGACGATGAGTCGCCTCCCTGCTGACCTGCCGCTGCTCCTCTGGCTCTGCGCGTTCGCGACCGCGAGCGCCTGTGCCGACGCCCCTCCGCGACTGCGCGTCGGCGACAACTGCGCGGGGGACGACGAATGCGAGACCGGGCTGTGTGTGGCGGCCCTCTGCGTCGACCCGGAGGCCGACGACGACGGGGACGGTCTCGTCAACCGGGTCGAGGTCGACCTCGGGACCGATCCGCAGAGCGCCGACACGGACGAGGACCGCGCACGCGACGACGCCGAGGTCGGTGACCTGGCGGCCCCCTTCGACCAGGACGGAGACGGACGCATCGATGCGGTCGAGGCCGACAACCGCGACGCGGACACGGACTGCCTTGCGGATGAGTTTGACCCGCGCGATGCCGTCCCCGACGCGGCCCCAGCCTCACGGATCGCCGAGCTCTGCCCGGACGCCGGCGTCTGTGCGGGTGCCCCGGCCCGACGCGTGGTCTGCCCCGAGGCCCTCGACACCCCCGTGTGCGACCTGTCGGCGGTGCCGCACCACGAGGACGAGGAGACCGCCTGTGACGGGCGTGACAATGACTGCAACGGAGCGACGGACGAGGGGTGCCCCGCGGCGCCTGACGGGCTGGTCGGGCACTGGAAGCTCGACGGGGATGGCCTCGACAGCGGCCCCTTCGGGGATCACGGCGTGGTGGCGGGCGCCACGGCGGTGACAGACCGGTTCGGCGTCGCGAGCGGCGCGCTGCGCTTTACCGACACGAACGCCCACGTGGCGGTGCCGTTCACGCGCCACCCGCTCGGGCCGAGTGTGACGGTGACCCTGACCGCGTGGGTCCGTCCCGACGCAGCGCCTGCGGCCCACATGGGCGTGCTGGCCTTCGGGGGTGCCTCCGCGAGCGGGCGCTCGGGGATGACGCTGGGACGCGAGACGGCCTGGCGCCCGTGTCTGCTGGCAGGGGGGGCACGGACGACGGCCTGTGCGCCACCGGGACACTGGAGCCTGCTCGCGCTCGTGCGCGACGGCAAGACCGAGCGGCGCTACCTCGACGGGCGCCTCGTGCAGGAGGTCGAGGTGGAGCGCCCGGCCGACCTGCGGCTCAGCGCGCTGACCATCGGCGCGACCACGTCGAAGGTCGAGGGGACCTTTGAGCCCTTCCGCGGACATCTCGACGATGTCCGGCTCTACGCGCGGGCGCTCGGCGCGGCCGAGATCACCAAGCTGTTCCTGGACGGCGGCTGGCAGCCAGCCGGAACACCCCGAAATCCCGGGCAGAGCTGCCTCCACGTGCGCGACGCAGCGGGCGCCGACGCGGATGGTGCGACGCACCTCGACACCGACGGAGATGGTCCCGAGCGTCCCCTCGTCGCGTGGTGCGACCAGAGGACCGACGGCGGCGGCTGGACCCTGGTCTGGGGGTACGGCTTCACCCGGACCGAGGGATTCACGACGGCCGAGAACGCCGTGACACCGAGCCCTGGCTGGCCCCTCGGAGGCGTCGACGTGCCGACGTCGGACGTTGCGCCCGCGGCCCCTGGCGAGCGCGGGGCTATCCTGTGGGACCGTTGGGAGGCCTTGGGGACCGAGTTTCTCCATGCGCAGGCCCTGACGGGAAGCCTGGCCTGTACGCCCCTTGTGGAGGCTGGCGGCAGCCTCGCGACGGGGGTGGAGGGCGGGGTCGATTGCCGCCGCCTCGATGCGGGCGGGGGGTGCGAGGGGCTGCTCCCGACCTGGGTCTTCTTCTGGGACCACGGGCCCGGCCTCTCAGGCGAAAACCTCTTCGTCTATCTCGACGGCAGCGTCTCTGGCTCCTGGCCCACCCACGACCCGTGCGGGCGCGGGCAAGCCCCGACACGCCCGGCGTACCTTGAGGCCCCTGGCATGGTGTACCTCCGATGAACACACACACGACGCACGCCCGCGGCTCAGGCTTCCTCGCTGCGGCCCTGTCTGCGCTTGGACTGGCGCTGCCTGTCACGCTGACGACTGGCTGCGAGGGTGGCGCGACGCCCGACTCGCCACGCCTGACGACGTCGGCACTCGGCGCCGCCGAGGCCCCGCACCTCGTGGCCCTGCCAGGCGGCGCAAACGGCGTGTCCGTCGCCCCAAACAGCTCCTATTTCTTCCGCATTTCTGTCCCGAACTCCCATGCGGGTGTCCGGCTGGCGGTGCGCTCCGACACGGCGACGTCGCTGCGACTCCGCCGAGGCAGCGCGACTGGCACGGTCCTTGCCGCGTCCGCGGACCGTGGGGTGCACACGCTGTTCCTGACGCAGGACCAGACCGTCGCGGACGACCTGTGGTTCCTCGAGGTCGCGTCAGCTGTGGGTGCGACCTTCGACCTCGCTGGCGAGCCGCGGGACGCCACCGACCTCGCCTGGGACGACGGCGAGACGCTGGCGGGGACGGCCATCACCACGTCGAACGGCCGCTTCGGAGACCAGCTCTTCCGCATCACCGCGCGCGCGAGCCGCTTCGGCGCGTGGCGCAACGTGCTGCGCGTCGAAGCGGGCGAGGCCCACCTCTACCTCGCCCGCGGCACGGTGCCCGGCGAGGGCGCGACGTGGCGGTCGGCCAACACAGGTTCAGACGCCGTCTTTTTGCCGCAAGAGAGCTTTCAGGAGGCGCAGACGTGGTATCTCCGGGTCGGCGGGACAACCGCCGAGGCCGCGTGGACACTGGTCTCGGGGGATGTGCACGTCAGCAACTTCGGTCCGCTCACGGACGGTGCGACGGCGCGCGCGCTGCCCCTCGACGTCGGTGGGCTCGGCTGGTTCAGGACCGAGGCGACGGCCGCGACGCTCGCGTGGCGCCTGAGGGCCGATCCCGACGCGACCTTGCGCGTCCACACGACGCGAGCCCCGCTGCCAGGCGTGTCGAACTCGACCGACGTGACGTTCGCCCGCGAGGGGCTACTCGTACCGAACTATCTGACGACACGCGGGTATCTCGTCTCTGTGGCGCGCCCTGACGCCACGACCGCCACCGTCGACTCGGGCAACCAGCGGATTCGCATCCCGAGCGCACACCCCGACGCGGCGGCGGATGACTTCGACTTCACGCTCGACGCGGAAGACGACGACGACTTTGGGTTCAAAACGTGGCGGGTGACCGTGCCGATCGCCCAGATCGCGTGGCAGGCCTCGGTCAGTCCGGTCGCGGGTGGCGACTTCGACCTCTTCGTCGGCAAGGGACGCGTGGCGAGCGACCTCGTCGCGGACGCCCTCGCGCAGGCCCCTGGCGCCGCCACGGACGCCGTGACGCTCGTCCCCCCCTTCCTGACCGACGGCGTCTGGTACCTCACGGTCCGAGGGCGCGGGAGCTATCGCCTGCGGTCAGGCCGCCCGGTGACAACCCCGCTGCCGTTTGACGGCGCGGTCGTCAACGGCGCCGACTTCGTCGATCTCGCGGGCGCACGTTATTACGTCCTGGGCGAACTTGCGTCACAGACTGGCGCGCTCGGCTGGCAGCTCGACCTGTCGGGACACGCCCCCGGGACACGCCTCGCCATTCGACGGAACGCCGTCCCAGGCGTGCGGACCTCGCGCGGCTGGAACCCCGGCGGGACGCCCTACGACGCGACGGAGACGTCGGCGGACGCCGTGTCCGACACGGGCTGGCTCGACCGGCCGGGGCACGCGGCGGATGTGTGGTACGTCGCGGTTGAGCGGACAGCGGGCGCGCTCGGCCCGTTCACGCTGACGGCGCGACCGATGGGCGCGACCGAGTTGCCATTCAACGGCGGCGACGTCGCGGTCGCCAGCCAGGACGCAAGGCGCTTCAAGTACTTCCGCGTCACCGTCCCGCCCGACGCGATCGGCTGGGACCTCGGGATCGACGACGTCACCGCGGGCAAGCCGCAGCTCATCGTGCGCGCCGAGGTGCTGCCCGCGAGCCTCGGGACCATCCCCGAACGCGTCTGGTACGGGTCGACGTGGCAGACCGGGTACCAGTTCACATCCGGCCGCGACCTGACCTGGCGAACGAACGACGCGATGGGGGCCGCCACGGTCGATGTGACGGGGCGCCGCCTGCTGGCGGGACTCGGCAACCCTCTCCGGCCCGGCGTCAACTACATCGGCGTCGGGGTCTGGTCGGGCAACCCGACCGGGCAGCTCGCCTACCGCATCCGGTCCCGCGGCATCGGCGAGGGCCCGGGATGGGCCATCCCGGTCACACCGCTGACCTTCAACGGAGGCGAGGCGCAGGTGACGGGGCTCGCGGCGCGCGCGCTCGCCGTCTACCGGGTGGAGGTCCCGGCCGGCGCGGCCAGTCTTCACGCGAGCGCCCTACCCTCTCGCGGCGACGTGGTCCTGCTCGCCCGCGGCGGCGGCCTGCCCAACGACGCGGCTTCGCCATGGACGCCCTACTACTTGAACTTCGGATATCTCGGCGGGACGCCGGGCACCCGCCGGGACACGCGCTGGGCGACACGCCTCTACCGCTACGCGCGGGCCGACGTGGCCGCCATCCCGGCTGGTTCGCACTACCTCGTCGTGGCGAGCCTCGGCGAGGCCGCGACGAGCGACCGGCTCGTCCCGGGCTCCCTCGCTGATTTCCGCGTCCGCTCGCACGGTGAGGTGGCGCCCGTCGAGCTCGGAACCCTGGCAGACGCGCCGGTCACGGGCTCGAGCGGGCTTGTCATGTGCGGCGAGCAGCGCGCGTGGACCTTCACGGCCCCCGATGGCCTCGCGGGCGTCGAGCTCGAGGCCCGCGCGGTCACGGGCCTGCCCGGTTCCGCTGGCACCGTCACCGCCTCCTTCAGCGTCGCGTCCGGGTCGCGCCTGCCCGAGCACACCACGAGCCTGCTGCTGGCCGAAGGCGGGGTGTTCCGCCTCGCGGGCGGCGATGAAGCCCGCACTGGGCAGGAGCGCGTCGTGACCCTCGCGAACCCGTCCGGGAGATACACCGCGCTCGTCTCGCTCGATTGCGCGGCGCTGCCTGCGACAGGCGGCGTCGAGTTCATCGTGACGCCGCTCGGGCGCGCCCCCCTCGCGTTCAACGGGGGCGAAGCGGCGGCCAACGGCCAGCGCGCGGGGACGTGGCGTTTCTTCGAGGTCGACGTGCCAGCGGGCGCGCTCGGCTGGGACCTGCGGCTCGCGGCGGTCTCGGGCGGCGACCCGCGCCTCGTCATCCGCCGGGACCTCGCGCCGGCCAGCCTCGGCTCGACGAACGGCCTTCCGTCGAGACCTCAGTGGCAAACCGGTGAGGTCTGGGCGCCCGACGGCGACCTGACCTGGCGACGTCGCTACAGCGCGACGGGCGCCCTCGAGACGGGACGCGCGGTGGTCATGGGCCTCGGTTCGCCGCTCTCGCCCGGTCGCTATGTCGTCGGCGTGCTCAATGCCGCCAGCGGCCCGTCGGCGACCCCCAGCAGCTGGCGCCTCGAGAGCCGGGGAATCGGCGTCGGTGAGGACGCCACGGGCGCGTCCTGGTCGGTTCAGGTGGCGGACCTCGACTTCGCCGGGGGCTCCGTCGCAGCGACCCTGCCAGCTCGCGGCCACGCGTGGTATCGCCTGACTGTCCCGGAGGCGACTGCGGCGTGGGGGCTCGCGCTCCACGTGAGCGCTGGCGAGGCGCTGTTCGTGGTCCGCAAGGCGGTGCTCCCGACGCAGGCCGCCGAGGGGAACCCCGAGGCCCACGGCGGTGCGGCCCGCGTGACGCAGGGCGACGAATACTTCTATCGCTATCAGGACACCCTCGGAG
>SYAK01000210.1 GCA_005788935.1 Pseudomonadota bacterium | reverse complement strand
GACGCGAACGACATGCGCTTCTCGACCGTCGCGGGCTACGGGCAGGGCGAGGACTTCTTTCTCTACCTGCGCGACGCCTTCGACCAGCTGTGGCGCGAGGGCGATGAGCGACCGCGCATGCTGTCGGTCGGTCTCCACGCGCGGCTCGTCGGCCGCCCGGCCCGCGCCCGCGCCCTCGAGCGCTTCCTCGACCACGTGGCGACCCACGACCGCGTGTGGGTCGCGCGCCGCGTCGACATCGCCCGCCACTGGTGGCGCCACCACCTGCCCGCGGGCGCATCCATACCCGAGCCCCTGAGGGCCGCCGTCCAAGCCGAGGAGAGCCACGCATGAGCCCGAGGCGCATCTGCATCATCTCGACGGGCGGGACCATCGAGAAGACCTATGACGAGCTGCAGGGCGTCCTGCACAACACCGTCAGCGTGCTCGACGTCATGCTCGCCTCGCTCGAGCTGAAGCACCTCGAGATCGTCCGCGTGCCGCTCATGCGCAAGGACAGCCTCGACATGACGCCCGATGATCACGTCCTCATCGCGCGCACGGCCTCGGCGATGGCCGACGCCCATGACGGTGTCATCGTCGTCCACGGCACCGACCGCCTGACGGTCACGGGCGAGAAGATGGTCGAGCTGATGGGGCGCCCGCGGGTGCCTGTCGTGCTGACAGGTGCCATGCGCCCGTACGAGCTGCGCCGGACCGATGCGCTGCAGAACCTGACCGAGTCGCTGATGGCGGTGCAGCTGCTGCAGCCTGGCGTCTGGGCGGTCATGCACGGCGTCGCGCTCGAGTTCCCCGGGGTGCGCAAGGACTACACGCTCGGGACCTTCGTGAAGGACGCCTCCTGACCCCCGCCCCTCTGCCGGAGCCCCACGCCGATGCGCGTCGAACTCGAAGCCCCCTGCCCGCTCGACAAGAGCGCCCTCTGGCGCATCCACGACGCCTACTTCGCCGCCCGCGGGCTCGACGCGTGGCGCGAGGGCGAGGTCCCGTCCTACGCGACGAGCAACTATCAGGCGGCGCTTCAGCACGTCGCCTTCATGTGCGAGGCCCTCGCCGCGCGGAAGAAGGACAGCGGCCCCATCCACGTCCTCGAGGTCGGCTGCGGCAGTGGCGCGTTCGCGGCCAACTTTCTCCGCGCCCTCGACGCCCACGCGCCCGCGGCGTGGCTGCGCCCGCGCCTCCGCTACCTGCTGTCGGACTACCAGGCGCCCTCCCTCTCGGCGCTGTGTGAACAGACCCACATCGCGGGGCATGTGGCCAAGGGACGGATCATCGGCGCGGTGCTCGATCTGCGCGCAGCCTCCCGCTGGCGACTGCTCTCGGGGGAGGCCCCGCCCGCGACGGTGGACCTCGTCATTGCGAACTATGTGACGTGTGTTCTTCCCTTGAAGAATCTCCAGAAGTGGGGCGAGCGCTGGTTCGACCAGCACGTCAGCCTGTCGGCCGAGGTCCCGGACGACCTCGCCGACGACCCGCCCGAGGCGCTGCTCGCGGAGGCGCTCGCCGACCCGACGCGCGCCTCGCTGCTGAACGAACACCTGTCCCTTGGCTGGAGCTGGGTCGAGCGCCCGCTGCGCACCATCTACCCGAAGGCCCTTCACCGCGCCGTCATCGGCCGCGCGACGGCTGGCCATGCGGACGCGACGCTCAGCTACCCGCACGGGTTCATCGAGTTCCTCGAGGCCGTCGGGCCGCAGCTCTCGAAGGCTGGCTACGTCCTCGTCAACGATTACGGGCGCCTGTCGTCCGCGGAGCTCGCAGGTCTCGAAGAGCGCCGCCCCGAGATCTACGGCAACTCGCTCGCGAACGCGGTCAATTTCGCGGTCTTCGACGCGTTCTCGGACGAGCGCGGCTGGGGGCTGCGCCGCACGCACGCCCCGGAAGAGGTCCTGCACACCGTCGCGCTGCGCCCCCACGGCCCCTTCAAGGCCGCCGAAGAGGCCGCCTTTGACGCCGCCTATGTCGCCCGCCGCGGCGGCGATGACGTGCTCGACTTCTGGGCCGCCGCACACCGCCTGGCCGAGGACGGCAATCATGACGGCGCCCTGCGCTTCTGGGCCCGCCTCATCGCCCTCGAGCCTCACCACGCCGACCACTACCTGTCGGCAGGTGCCCTGGCGCTCGAAGTCCCCCGCCCCGAGCTCGCGCGTGCGCTGCTCGAGCAGGGCGCCGCGCTCGCTCACCCCGAGGCCGAGCTAGACTTCGACTTCCACCTCGGTCGCGCCGCCTTTCTCCTCGGCGAGCACGCCCGCGCGATCACCCACTACGAGCGGTCCCTCGCCATCGACCCACACCCGACCACGTGGGCCAACCTCGGCGCGGCGCGCGAGGCGGCAGGCGACGACGCGGGCGCCTTCCTCGCGTACCGCGCGGGCTTCGAGACGGACCCGGCCGCCTCCCTGCCGCGCGAGCGCCTCGCAGCCCTGCGCGACCGCATCTGGCGGGACACGCTCGCGGTCTGGACGGGCGAGGACACGATCGACCCGCTCGCCCTCGGAGGGACCCCGTGAGGTTCGGGCTGCGGCCAGCCGACACGTCGTTCGTGGCGGGGGCCAGGCGCCGCTTTACTTATGATTTCATGGTCCCGGAGACGCCACTTGCGGTCTTCGCGGCGATCACCGACCCGACGCGCCTGGCGCGCTGGGTCCCGGGAGTCCGGGCCGCCCGCTGGCTGACCGGGGGGCGCACGGGCGTCGGCAGCCTGCGCGAGGTCGCGATGGACCGGCTGACGGTCGAAGAGCAGGTCCTCGTCTGGGAGCCGGGCGAGCGCTTCACGTTCCAGCTCAACCGCGCGAGCCTGCCTGTCCTGAGACGCCTCGCGGAGGACTTCCGGTTGAGTCCGATGGCAGCACCTGGCCGCCCGCGCGGTGCGGCCACGCGGGTCCAGTGGACCATCGCCTGGCAGGCGGCCCCGGTGCTCGGGCCACTCGAGCGCCTCATCCGCCCGGTGGTCTTCGGCCGCTTCGAGGAGAGCTGCCGACGTCTCGGGGCCGCGGCCCACGAAGCAGCCAGCGGACGCGGCTGACGAGGAGCACCCCGGACGACGCGCGGTCGCCCGGGGGCCCGACGACGGACACCCGGTCAGCTCGCGGAGGCGAGGTTCTGAGCGGCGAAGTCCCAGTTCGCGAGGTTCTCGAGGATGGTCTTGATGAAGCGCACGCGATCGTTGCGGTAGTCGAT
>SYAK01000209.1 GCA_005788935.1 Pseudomonadota bacterium | reverse complement strand
GTCGGCGAGGAGCAGGTCGGTGCGCCAGGTGTGGGCGAGATCGGGGGTGTTGGCGCCGTCGCCCGCGAGGTAGCCGACCGTGACGCTGTTGCAGTTGGATGAGGCCGGGGGCACGTGATGGGTGCCACCTTTTCCTCCCTGGGTGAAATAGCCCTGCACGGTATTGTCGCCGAGGTCCTGCGCGCCGCAGTAAAGATTGACGGGTGTGGGAAGCGTGCCAGCCGTCGCGCGGTTGGCGTAGGGCGGCTGCAGCGCGTCGAGGCCGTTGATCCCTGCTGTGCCGTCGAGGCCCGTGGTGCCAGCCGCGCCGCTCGCCATCCGGATCTCCGCGCGCGCGAGCCGGACGTTGGCGCACCAGCTGCTCGACTCGGGGGTGACGCCCGCCACGCTGGCGGTCGCGCCGTCGCAGTGGAGGCCGACGAGGTGGTCGTCGAAGTAGTTGGCGTCACGCAGGACGCGGGCCTGCGCCGCGACGTCGATGGCGACCTGGTCGAGGCGCACGTCCATCGGGTCGTTGACGTCGACGAGCGGGAGGTAGTCGGTGTCGAGGACGTTGCGACGGCAAGAGAGGTCCCAGGCGCACAGGCCCGTCGGGAAGCGCACCGTCGACTTGCCGCCGCCGCGCGTCCAGCGGCTGCCGGTCGACGTGAAGGTGTAGCCGCCGAAGACGCCGAGCTGCGCGCCGTTGCGGTGGGTCGTGCCAAAGCCGGAGGCGGCGTGAATGGCGAGCGGCCCGCGGGTCACGAGCCAGGTGTCGTCGCTCGCGAGGATGAGCTGGGTCACCGGGGTCGCGCTGTTCCGGCGGGCGGACATGACGTCAATCGCGCGCTCGAGGGTGCGGACGGCCGCATTGGAGGCGCCGGTCGTGCTCGCGTCGCTGCCGAGCTTGCGCACGAAGATGGCGCCGCTCAGGTCGCCGTCGAAGCCGTCGCAGTTCGTGTCGACCGCGTCGCCTGGCCAGTCGACCGTGCGCCGGCCGGCGCAGTCGGCGCAGTCCGTGCCGACGGCGCACGAGGCCCCGTCGCTCGCGAAGCCGCCGTCGTCGCAGCGCCTGTCCGACGCGGTGGCGCAGGTGTTGGTGCAGGCGACCGGCGTCGGCGCGACGTAGGGGTCGCAGACGTAGGCCGCGTTGGCGCAGCGCAGGGTGCCCTTGCGACACGGGTTCGCGGCGTCGTCGATCGGGGTGGCGAAGGTGACGCCGGTGACGTCGCAGGTGGCGCCCGCGAACGCGGTCGGCCCGTCGTTCGTGGCGTCGTCCGCCTCGCCGTCGCAGTCGTTGTCGCGTCCGTCGCAGGACTCCGGGCGGGGCGAGCCCGGGACGCACACCTCGTCGCCGTCGGTGCTCGCCGCGTCGCAGGCCCAGGTGCCGCGCGCGGCGCAGTCGCCGAAGACGTCCGGGGCGACGCAGTCGAGGAGCCCCGAGGTGAGGCGGGGGGTGTCGTCCTGCACGCCGTTGCAGTCGTTGTCCTGCCCGTCGCAGATCTCGGCACCGTCAGGCGCGTTGCGGGCGGCGTCGTCGTCGCAGTCGAAGGTCGGCGCGGCACCTGGCGCGCCGTCGACCCCGAGGTCCGCGGCGGAGATACCCGCGCAGGCCTCGCCGTCGACGACGATGGTCACGACGCCCGTGGCGGCGCAGTCGAAGCCGCGGACGTCGCGGGGGGCCCCGTCGCCGTCGCAGTCCGCGTAGAAGACGCGGCGCGGGTCGTCGATCGCGGTCTCGCAGCCGTTTTCCGGGACCGCGTCGCAGTCGACGAAGGCCTCAGGGGCCGCACAGCGCAGGCCGCAGGTCGGGGCCTCGAG
This sequence comes from Pseudomonadota bacterium, assembly GCA_005788935.1. Next base: position 12,675 of record SYAK01000209.1, on the reverse strand, counting down.
CCCGCCCATGCAGACCCGAACCGCGTTCGGGACGTCGCCCGCGCAGGCGTCCTCGCAGGCCGTGCAGTGGTGCGCGCCGAAGGCCTCGGTCCCGACCTGCTCGAACACGTCGCCGACCCCGTTGCAGTTGGCGTCGACGGTGTCCCCGCAGATCATCGGGAAGGCGTGGTCCATGTCGTCCGCATCAAACCAGGTGTCGGCCACCGCGTCGTCGCAGTCGTGCGGGGTCGCGCGGTCGCCGTCGCAGGCGCCAGCTCCGAAACCGTCACCGTCGGCGTCACGGCAGGGGCCGCAGGTCTGCGCCAGCGGGACGCAGAAGGTGCCCTCGGGCATCCCGCCGCCCTCGGGCGGGCTCTGGACGCGCCCAGCCTCGGGATCGAGGGCTTGGCAGGCGAACCCGATCGGGCTGGCCGCGCCGTCCGGCTCGCAGGGCGTGAGGCAGGTCCCAGCGGTATCATCTGCATCAGAGGCATTGAAAGGCGTGTCGAACCAGCAAGCGGAGCCGTCCTCGCAGGCGGTGTCGGCGTCGCAGGGCTCGCAGAAGTCCGGCCCGAAGCCGGTCGTCACGCGGAACGGCGGCAGGCAGACGGCCGCGAACGGCTGGCCGAGCGTCTGCTGCGCCGGGATGAGGCGCGTCGGATCCGGCAGCGCGCCGTCGACGCGGGCATAGGGCGCCGCGCCGAGGGCGACCACCTGGCAGGTGTAGCTCGCGGACGGCGCGCCTGGCAGGCGGAGCCCCGCGCACGCGTCGACCTGGTCCGAGCAGACGCGCGAGCAGACGCCAGCCCGTGGCCACTCCGGGGCGAGCTCGGCGATGGTGACGCGCGTCGGGCTGTCGCCCGAGGTGCGGTTGAACGGGATGGAGGTCAGGCAGTTGCCGGTCCCGGTCGGGCACTCGGAGTCGTCATCGCAGCCGATGTAGTTCGCGAGCCGCACGGTGCCTCGCGGGCGGCCGCCGTCGGGCGTGGCCACGGTGTCCGCAGCCGCGTCGACGGGCGGAGGGACGTCTGGCGGCTGGCTGGCGTCCTCGGCGGGGCCTGAGTCCGGGGATTCGGGGACGTCCTCGAGGGTGGCGGCGTCGAGCGCGGCGTCTTCCGGGGCGGCGAGGTCCTCCACGGCCTCGTCCGCGTCCTCCGCGGGGCGGGCATCCTCCGGCCCCATGGGCTCGACGTGTGGGCCCGCGTCACCGCAACCTGCCGCGAGCAGCGACGCTGCGGCGAGGCAGGCCCACGCGCGGCGGACGCTCGCTGGGAGACCCGCGATGAACGGCGCGACGTGCAGCATTGGATTGCCTTCAGACATCATGAGACCTCAGGGTGCGATGCGCATTTCAAGGCGCACAGGATCAGCGACAGGCGTCGGCCGGGAAGAAGTCCTGGTAGGCGTAGTGGACCCGCAGCTGGATATCCTCGAGCCTCTCCCAGGCGATGAAGCGGTTGTCGCCGAGCGTCGGGTCGATGACGATCATGTACGACCCGGCGAGCGGCAGACCGCTCAGCGTGCGGTTCCCGCCCGCCGCGAAGCCGTCCGTCGGGAAGACGCCGTCGCCCGCGACCACCGAGACCGCGCGCGAGGGGCTCCGGAAGGTCGTCAGGTCGCCAAAGGCCGTGGCGCCTGGGCCGAACTGCGCGACGTAGGCGGCGAGGTCGGGCTGGCACGACCGGACGCGGCTCGTCCCGTCGTAGACGATGCTCACCGTGGGCAGGAGCCCGGCGCCGAGCCCCTCGCCGATGAGGGCGACGTCGAAGGCGGCGATGCGCGCGTTGCAGCTCGACCCGAGGTTGGCGAAGCGGTCGATGTCGATCGTGATGGTCGTGGCGAGGAGGTCGCGGCGCGCGAGGACGTCGACGCCCGAGACCTCGGCCGAGACGCGCACCCGCCGGTTGACCGAGACGTCGCCGCGCAGCAGGCTGGCCCGAAAGAGCTCGCGCGGGGTCGCGACCTCGCGGGTCTCGCTGTTCTGCGCCGTGCTCTCGGTGCCGATGAGGCGCGCGACGCTGACGACCGCCGAGGACTGGTTGAGCGCCCCGCCGTAGACGGACTGCAGGCGGGCCATCTCGGCGGCGATCGCTTCGAGCTGGTAGGTGTTGCGCGCAAGGAGGATCTGGATGCGCTGGTCCATGAAAGGCCGCACGGCGTAGTACTCCATGCCGACGAGCCAGTTCATCAGCGCGACCTTGGCCCGCTCGAGCTCGCTCTCGGCCTGCGCGAGGCGGTTGGCCCAGGCGAAGACGACCGCGGGGCTGCCGAGCAGCTGGTTCACGTTCCGGCGCTGCCCCTCGAGGACGTCGAGGCGGCTCTTCAGCAGCTCGGCCCGCTGCACGACCTGCAGGTACTCGAGCTGCTTCTGCGCGACGCCGAGGCCAGCCTGCTGAACTCACAGCCCGAGGGTCGCGAGGTCCACGAGGGCGTCGAGGACCTCGTCGCGGCGGTCGCGGAGCTCGACGAGGTCACGCGCGCAGGCGAGCTCGGCCTCGGCGCGGGCGCGGAGCTGCGCGATGAGGCGGTCGACCTGGAATTCCGCGATCTGCTCGGCGGTCAGGTCGACCTGCGCGGCGTCGCGCAGCGCCGCGAGCTCGTTCTGTGTGGTCAGGTCATCGGCGAGGTCCTGATCGCGCAGGTTGGACAGCTCCGCCTGGCGCAGGGCGGCGGCCTGTTCGCGCTGGACGCGCAGCTCCTCGGCCCCGACGCGCAGCGCCTCGGCGTGGGCGTCGGTGACGCTCGAGAAGACGGCCCCCTTCATGGCGAGGGCCCCGCGGGCGGCGAAGCTCGGATCGGTCACGCTGCCGACCACGGTCGGGAGGCCAGCGATGCTGGCGTTGAGGAAGCGGTTGACCACGTCCGCGCCGAGCGTCAGCACGCTCGCGGTGCGATTGAGGCCAAAGGCGGCGCGGATCTGCCCGAAGTCGGTGTTGACGCCGCCCACGCGGATGGCGTTCCAGGACGCGGCGTCGGCGGCGGCGTCGGCGGCGAGGGTGGCGCGCTCGGCGTTGCGCTCGGCGATGTTGGCGCCGAGGGCCTGCAGGGCCTCGGTCCATGCGTCACTGCGGTCGTCGATGATGGCCTCGACCTCGGCGGTCGAGGCGAGGCGCGCGGCGTTCCACCCCGGGATCGCGTCGGCGAAGGCCGAGGCCCGCGCCTCCGCAAGTGCGGCGTGCTGGTTGGCTGCGTCGAGCTCGCTCTGAGCGATGAGCAGGCCATTGAAGGCCTCCTGGATGGCACCCACGGTCGCCGCGGCGTCGGACACGTTCGGGCCGAGGACCGCGTCGGGGCCACCGCCCGCGCCGGGCTCGAGCGTGAAGTCGCACGCGCCGGCCTCGACCCGGATCTCGCAGCCGGGCTCGACCCCGACGTCCGCGATCGCGCAACCCGCGGGGGCGCCGCACAGGCGGATGAGCTCGTCACGCAGGGCGGCGATCTCGTTGTTGAGGTCGTCGCGGATCTGCGTCGTGCCGAGCTCGCGCGCGGCCCCCTCGCGGATGATGGCGCCGACCGACGCGGCGGCCTCACGGACGGCCGTGTCGGCTTCCGTCTCGAGCGCGCCGAGCAGGTTGAAGTTGTTCGACTGCGGGTCGAGCGAGCGGGACACCACGACCTCGGCGTCGCGGGCGTAGATCAGGCGGTGGAACGGCAAGCCGAGCTTGCGGCGCTCGCGGGCGAGTGCCCCGAAGCCCGCGCCGAAGCTGGCGTTCGCGAAGCCCGCGCCCGCGCGGGTGTTGAGGTTCGACGCGACGCCCGCGAGCAGGTACAGGTCGAGCGCGCGAACCGCGACCTCGCGGCTCGTCGCGGCGCGGGCGGAGGCGTCCGAGAGCAGGGCGTTCCAGCGCTGGGTCGCGAGCGTCAGGGCCTCCATCGCCCCGCGCCAGCTCTGGCTCATCTCGAAGACGAGCTGCCTCCGGGCGTCGACGGTGGCCGGATCCGAGACCTGGCGCGACAGCATCGCGAGGCCGGCCGCGTCATACTGACCCGCCACGACGTCGAGGTGGACGTCGAGGACGTTGTCGCGCCAGTCGCCGAGCAGGCTCGCGGTGAAGTCGCGCAGCGCGGCCGTCACGATGGCCGGGAAGTCGCTCGACGCGAGCCATCGTTCGCGGGTCTCGGCGTCGGTCTGGAACGCCCCGAGCTGACGACCGAGGAAGGCCTCGCGGGTGACCCGCTGGTAGGCGTCGACGAGGCGCGCGGACTCGGCGACCTCCTCCTCGGGCGCCGCGTAGGCATAGGCGAGGAGCTCGCGGGCGCAGAGGACCTGCGGCGTGGGGCGGCAGAGCCCGTCGACGCCCGCCGCACAGTCCTGCATGAAGGCGTCGAAGCTGCCGCCACTGCCCGTGGCTCCGTCGTCGTTGAAGAACGACGCCAGCATGGACGCCGTGGTCTCGCCGAGCAGCGCCGTCTCGGCCACGGCGATGGCGCAGTCGGCCCGCTGCGCGTGCGTCGTGGACGCCGCGAGGAACTGCGCCGTGTCGGCGATCGCGCCGAGCCCGGCGGAGCCGCATGCATGAACCGTGCCATCACTACCCGTGCCCGTGGTCGGCTCGCCCGAAGGCGTCCCGAACATCGCGGGCGTGCAGGCCTTCACGGCAGGCAGCGGGCGGGGCGCCACCGCGGCGGCGTCCGAGATGTCGACGACGAGCGCTGTGCGTGCGCGCGGTGGGCCGACGTGGCGCGCCTCGAGCGTGCCTTCGAAGAGGACGGGCTGCGGCTGCCGGATCCCGCCAGCGCTGCGGACGTCGTAGCGCCCGGACCAGCGGTCGCTGAAGCGCCCCGTGACGACGCCAGGCGCCTCCGTGCGCAGCTCGAAGCGCAGGGTGCGTTGCGTCCCCGCGGTCATTGCGGCGTCGAGCACCGAGCGGTCCCCGAGCGGGTAGTCGTGCCGGAAGGTCGCGATCCAGCTCGCGAGCAGGTCATCGTAGACGAGCGGCTGGGCTCGCCAGACCTCCTCGGCACCCGATGGGAGCGGCGAGAAGACGTGGCCGTCGCCCGAGGGCAGGACGAGCCAGGCGGCGGTGGCGTCCTCAAGGGTGGACTCGGGCGGGTCGGTCACGATCTCGAAGCCGAGCGGCAACGGCCCATTGCCGAAGGTCGCGACGACGGCCTCGCCCGCGTAGGCGGCGTCCGCCGTCAGCTCGGGCTGGACCACGACCGCGAACGAGCCGGCCTCGGAGCTGACGCGCACGATGTCCTCGCGCGGGTTGAGGGCGTAGAGGTCGCGCCCGGTCAGCGGGACCTCGATGACCGCCTTGCCGTCCGTGACCTCGGCCCGCCGCGCGGCGGTCGGGTCGAGCAGGCCCGCGCTGTCCTCAAGGCGGTAGGTCAGGCGCTCTGGCAGCGCGTCGCCACCGAGCGTCACCTCGAGCGGCACGACGGTCGCGGCCCGTCCGACGCGGACGTCGCGGGCGGGTGCGAGCGCGAGCGACAGGCCAGACGGGGGATCTCCCGCGTCGAGGCGCTTGTCCGAGGACTCGCAGCGGCCGCGGTCCGAGCAGGTCTCGCCCGAGGGGCAACCGTCATCGGCCGCGCACGCGACGACGCACCGTCCCGTGAAGCAGTGACTGCCAGCGCCGCAGTCGAAGTCGAGGACGCAGGCCCCGAGTTCCGGCCGCTCGAGCGGAGGCCGGGCGGTCGCCGCCAGGTGGCCGCCGGTGTCGAGGTCGACCCGGGGGTCGGTCGCGCCCGCGTCGGTGTCGGTCACGTCGGCCCTGTCGGTGACCTCGGCGTCTGGCTGGGCCACGTCGCCGCTGTCGCCGCAGGCCGGCCCCGCGAGCGACGCGCACAGGACGGCGCCAACGAGGCCACGGCGCGCGGCGTGGTGGATCCCGGGAGACCCCGACCGCGACGCCGAGCCAGAAATAGACATGAGATCATGCATGTGCGTGTTCATCGGCAGTCCCCGGGCGGGAAGAAGTCCTGAAAGCTGAAGTTGACGCGGATCTGGATGTCCTCGAGCCGGTCCCAGTCGATGTCGGGGTTCTCGCCACCGGCGCGGTCGATGATGACCGCGTAGTCGCTCGCGAGCGGCAGGCCGCCGAGCGTCACGTTGCCGCGTGTGAGCTCCGGTCCGCTCGCGAACCCGCCCACCGAGGCCACCGGCGAGATGGAACGCGGGGCCGTCCGCAGGCGGGTGAGGTCGGCGAACCGGGTGGCCTCTGGCCCAAACTGCGCCACGTAGTCGTTGAGGTCAGGCTGACAGCTGCGCAGGCGGCTCGTGCCGCTGTGGACGAGGGTCACCGCCGGGCGTGCGTCGCCGAGCCCCTCGCCGATGAGGGCGACGTCGAACGACAGGACCTTGGCGTTGCAGCTCGCCGCGAGGTTCGGGAACGTCTCGATGTCCACCGGGAACTCGAGGGCCCAGACGTCCGGGTCGGCCCAGAAGGCCGGGGTCGCGCGCGCCCCGCCGAGCCGGGCCTGCCGCGTGACAGGGACGTCGGCGCGAGCGAGCGCAGCGCGGAGCTGGACCGCGGGGCTGTAGATGGCGCCGTCGGTCGCGTCGACGCGGTCGACCGTGTATCCGAGCAGGCGCGACAGGCTCACGGTGGCACTCAGCGCGTTCGTGTTGCTGCCGCATGCCGCGGTGAGCCGAGTCATCTCGGCCGCGATGCGGGCGAGCTGGACGGTGTTGCGGGCGAGCAGGATCTGGACGCGCTGGTCCATGAACGGCCGCACGGCGTGGTACTCCATCGCGACGAGCCACGCCATCATCGCGGATTTGGCGCGCTCGAGCCGCGCCTCGGCCTGCGCGAGCCGGTTGGCCCAGGCGAAGACCACCGCCGGGCTGCCGATGAGGGAGACGACGTTGTCGCGCTGCGCCTCGAGGTCTCCAAGGCGGCCCGCGAGCAGCGCTGCGCGCTCGCTGATGCGCGCCACGTCGAGCATGCGCTGGGTCGCGGCGAGCTGGGCCTGCACGAGGTTCAGGTCGTACGTGCCCACATCCACGAGCAGGCCGAGGACGCGGTCGCGCCGGTCGCGCAGCTCGACCTTGTCCCGCTCGTAGGCGAGCTCGGCCTCCGCCCGGTCGCGCAGCGCGGCGATCAGGCGGTCGACCTGGAGCTCCGCGATCTGCTGCGCCGTCAGCTCGAGCTCGGCGGTGGCCGCGAGCTCGGCGATGTGCGCCTCGACCGTGAGATCGGCGCCCAGATCCGCCTCGCGCAGCCCCTCGAGCTCGATCGTGCGATAGAACCCGTTGCGCTCCCGCCCGCGTTCGGCGAGCGCGGCGGCGCCCTTCAGCGCGAGCGACGCACCCTTGAGCACCCGCCCCTTTGTCAGGGCCGCCTCGGTCAGGGCCGTCCGCGCCCCGACCGACTCCGCGTGGGTGGCCGTGCCCGCGATCCCTGGCAGGGCCTTCGCGGCGAGGTCGAACCTGTCCGACATGCTCTTGCCGAGCTGCGTCAGGCCTGCGCCGGACTTGTCGAGCGCGAGGGCCATCAGCGAGGTGTTGTAGTCCTCGCTGACCCCGTTGCGCGCGATGGTCTCCCAGCTGGCCGCGTCGGCGGTCGCGTCCGCGGCGAGCTGTCCGCGCAGCGTGTTCTGCGCGTCGATGTCCGCCACGAGGTCGGCGAGGGCCCCGGTCCACGCGGCCTCCCGCGCCTCGATCAGCCGCTCGACCTCGGCGACGCTGTCGAGCCACCGCGCGTTCCAGCCCTCGATGACGGTCGCGAAGGCCTTCGCCCCCTCCGCCGCGAGCTCCATGCGGGATGTCAGCCCCGCGAGCTCGGACTCGGCGATCGCCACTCCGCTCACGGCCGCCTCGAACGCGCCGATGGCCGCGGCCGCCTCGGAGACGTTGGTCGCGGCGTCCTGCCCCTCGGCGTCGGGTGGTCGAAGGTAGCCGCAGTGGGCGAGCGCCACGGGGATCCGGCACGCAGGGTCGGTCGTGACCTGCGCCCGGGTGCAGCCCGCGGGCAGCCCGCAGAGCCCGATGAGGGCGTCGACCACCACCTCGATCTCGTTGTTCAGCCGGTCGCGCACCTGCGTCGACGACAGCTCGCGCTCGGCGCTCTCGGCGATGATCGCCCCGACCGCGGTCTCCGCGTCGGCAAGGGCCGCTCGAGCGTCCTCTGCGCGGCGCGTCAGCAGGTTGAAGTTCGTGTCGGCCGGGTCAAGCGACTGCGTCACGACGACGTCCGCGTCGCGGACGTGGATCAGCTCGGAGAACGGCAGCCCGAGCGCCTCGGCGTCGTTCGCGAGGGCCGTCAGGCCGCCTCCGAAGGTGGCGTTCGCGAACCCGGCGCCCGCGCGCAGGTTCAGGTCGGACGCGATCCCGGCGAGGACATACAGGTCAAGCGTGCGCGTCATCACCAGTGCCGCCGCGTCCGCGCGCTCGCCGTCACCGCGCAGGACCTCGCTCCAGCGGCGCGCCCCAAGCGCCAACGCGTCCGCCGCCCCACGCCAGCTCTGGCTCATCTCGAACACCTGCTGACGCCGCCGCGCGGTCGCGCCGTCCCCGGTGACCTGCCGGGTGAGCAGTGCGAGCCCTGCGGCGTCGTACTGACCCGCGACCACGCCCATCTGCACGTCGAGCACGCCGGTCTGCCAGTCGTCGAGCAGCCCCTGCACGTAGTCGCGCAGCGCGGCCGTGACCACGGACGGGACATCGGTCGTCCGGAGCCACGCGAGCCGCAGCGTCGCGTCCGCGTGAAAGGCCCCGAGTTGCTGGCCAAGGAACACCTCCCGGCTCACGCGATCGAACGCGTCGACGAGCAGGGCCGCGTCCGCGACGCTGGTCGCGGGCGCGGCGTAGGCGTAGGCCAGCAGCTGGCGCGCGCACAGCACCTCGGGCTGGGGTCGGCAAAGGCCGTCCACGCCGTCTGCGCAGTCCTTCATGAAGGCGTCAAACGATCGCTCGCCTGGCGTCTCCCCGTCCCCGTTGAAGAAGGACTCGAGCAGCTCCGCCGTCGTCCCGAGCGCGAGCGCGTTCTCGGCCACCGCGAGCGCGCACGAGCTGCGGACGAGCTGCTGCGCGTTCGCGTCGTCGTTGACGACCTCGAAGGCCCGCACCGAGTCGATGTAATGACGCGACATTCCGCCGAGAATCCGCGCGGGGGATTCGCATCGGTAGATCCGGCCGTTGCCGGCGTCAAAGCTCAGCCCCCCGTGAATGCCCGTGCCCGTGTCGGGGGGTGTAGACGATGGGGAACATCGCGTCCGTGCAGGCGTCGAGCTCGGGCAGGCCTTGCTGCTCCGAGCGGACCGCCGCGAGCCCCGCCGCCACGAGCGCTCCGCCGCCGCGCCCGTCGCGCTCCCGCTCGCCAAGGAGCGCCCCCTCGAACACCACGGGCGCCGGCTCCCGCACCCCAGCGGCGCTGCGCACATCATAGAACCCGGTCCAGCGGTCCGAGACCTCCCCAGAGACCCCGATGGGGGCTTCGAAGGCCAGCTCGAAGCGCAGCGTGCGCTGAGGCGCCTCGCTCAGGCCCCGCAGCCCCGACGACGCCGGCAGGACAAAATCGTTGCGAAATGTTGCGACCCAGCGATCGAGCAGCGCATCGTAGACCAGCGGTCGGATCTGCTCGGCTTCAGCCGAGGCCCCCGTCGGGCTGAAGAAGTTGTCGCGCGCCGTGCCGAGCGCGAGGTAGGCCGCGTCCGCGTCGGCGAGGGTCACCTCGGGCGGTACCGTGATGACCTCGAACGCCACCGGCATCTCGGCGCTCCCGAGGGCGAGGAGGCGGACCTCGGCCGCGTAGATGCCAGCCTCCTGCGGCGTCGCCAACAGGTCGAGGCGCAAGAGCCCCCCCTGCGTGTCGAGCTCGAGCAGGGTGTGCCCGGTCGCCTCGGCCGCGAGCGTCGCCCCGTCGAACGGGACCTCGATGCGGGCCACGCGGTTGACAATCGGCGCCTCGCGCAGCTGCCCAGCGTCGAGCAACCCGAGGCCATCCTCGGCCCGGAAGGCCAGCGTCTCGGGGAGCTCCGTCCCTTCGAGGGGGACATCGACGCGCACGACCTGGGCATCTCGCGCCACAAGCGTCGCCCGCGGCGGCGCTTCGGTGAGCCGGAAGGCCTGGTCGCGCTCGGAGGCGTCAAGCCGCCTCGCCGTGGGCCCCTCGCAGCGCCCGCGCACCGAACACGTCGCACCCTCGCCGCCGGGCCGCGCCTCCGAGCACGCCGCGACGCAGTGGTTGACGAAGCAGAACGTGCCAGCGGCGCAGTCCAGATCGACCCGACACACCGGCAGCGGCGCCTGCGACACCGGCGCCGCGCGCGGCGCGACGAGCTCGCCGCCGACGTCAAGCCGCGCCCCATCCTCGAGGACCCCGCTGTCGGACGGCTCTGGCGTCCCGCTGTCGGGCAGCCCGCCGGCATCTGCGGACAGATCGGGCCGTTCCGCGTCACCCGCGTCGGCGGCGCACGCAGAGACGCGCCCCCGCGAACGTCGACGCGATCACTAGACGGTAAATCTTCAGCATGACCTTGCTCGATCGCCCCTGAGCGCATCGCGGTCGCTGTCCAAGGCGGCAGGACCGTGGCGCTCGTGAAGAATATCCGCGAGCTCGCGCCGACGATGGCTCGAGACCCGTGCTGACGCCCGAACGACAGCTGAAGCGACGCGCGACCGAAGGTCACGGCGGGCCCCCGAAGGCGACCCGTCAGCGCCTCACGAACACGACCCAACGGGGCCGCGTCTTCGAATCCTGCTTGCGTCCTTTGGCGCTGGAGGTCTCGGACCTGCGGCGGCCAGAAATGTCAAGGCCGAACCTGTCGAAACCTGTCGACCCTCTCCGAGTGCCTCCGGGTGCCTCGCAAGCGCGAACGCCGACCGGCCGGGCTGCTCATGCGTTCAGAGTAAAAGGTTGCCGTCAGCCGCGAACGGACCTAGCGTCCCGCGAATGGCATCCCCCGCACAGAACCGGCGCAGCGCACGGTCGGCGCCTGGCCCCGCGGAGGGCGCTGGACGCGGCTCCAAAGCCCCCACCGACCGCAAGGCCGCCTCCCGCGCAACGCCGCGACCGCGACCTGTCTCTCCCCCGACCGACCCGGTGATCCGCCTCGAGATCTACGGCATCGTCGTCGTCGCCTTCGCGCTCGCCCTCCTCCTGTCGCTGGTGTCCTATCGCGCGTCCGACCTTCCGGACGGCAGCAGCATGCGCCCGATTGACCCGGCCAACTGGCTTGGTCCGGTCGGGGCGCGCATCGCGGACCTCTTCCTCGCTGGCTTCGGCGTCGGCAGCTTCCTGCTCGCCCTCCTCTTCGGCTGGCTCGGGGTCGCCTACATTCTCGGTCGCCGCGCGCGCATGGGCCGGGTCGACCTGATGGGCGGGCTCTTCGCGTTCCTGTCGCTCATCGTGCTCTCCGACATCGCTGGCCCCGACAAGATCCTCGAGCGCCACCACCCTGGCGGCGCGCTCGGCAACCTGCTGCGCAACATCTTCGAGTCGCTGCTCTCGACGCCTGGCACGGTGCTGGTCTTCGTGGCCCTCGGCCTCGTGTCGGTCGTGATGCTGACCCGCCGCAGCATCGTCGACCTCGCCCGTGCGGCCTTCGGTGGCGGCAGCCGCTTTGTCCGCTGGCTCATCGCGCTGATGCGCAAGGGCGACGCCGACCTCGAAGACGAGCTCGGTCCCGAGGACGAGCTCGACGACGACGACATTGACGGCGAAGGCCCGCGCGTCGTGGTCGCAGGGGCTCCGGCAGAGCCGATATCCGCTCGGCCAGCGGCCGCGACGCAGCCGGCCGGCGTGGCGGCGACGCAGCCTGCCGGGCCCCCGACCGTCAGCGCACCGACCCCGACTGTTGCAACACCAACTGTTGCAACACCAACTGTTGCAACACCAACCATCGTCGCGCCATCCCCGCCCCGTGCCCCCGTCTCGCCCGGGCCACTCTTCGCCGCGGCGGCCGCCGCACCGGCACCTGCGCCGCGGGCGTCACCCACCGTCAGCCCAGCTCCAGCCTTGACAGCTCCTCCGACAGCCCCAGCCGACGAGGATGACGGCATCCGCATCATCGAGTCCGAGGCGATGCGCAAGCCGCCCGTCATCATCGACTCCTTCGACGAGCTCGCGGCCTCGGACGCGGACGACGCGGTCGAGGGCGTCAGCACGGGGTTCGACGCAGACGACGAGGACGACAACGACGAGGACGGCCCGCGCATCGCGACCCGCCCCGAGCCGAAGCCCGCCGAGAAGCCCTTCGTCCTGCCGTCGCTCGCGATGCTCGACTACAAGCCGCCCGAGACGACCACGTTCGACCGCGAATTGCTGAAGCGGAACGCGCAGATCCTCGAGGCCAAGCTGCTCGACTACAAGGTCAAGGGCAAGGTCACCGAGATCCATCCCGGCCCCGTCATCACGATGTACGAGTTCCTGCCCGCTCCGGGCATCAAGATCTCGTCGATCGCGAACCTCGCCGACGACCTCGCGATGGCCCTCTCGGCCATCCGCATCCGCATCGTGGCGCCGATCCCGGGCAAGAACGTCGTCGGTATCGAGGTCCCGAACGCGGCCCGCGAGACCGTGTGGCTGAAGGAAATCCTGAGCGACGACAGCTACGCGCGCAACCGCAGCCGCATGACGTTGGCCCTTGGCAAGGACATCACCGGCAACCCGACGAGCATGGACCTCGCGAAGGCGCCGCACCTGCTCGTCGCCGGCTCGACGGGGTCTGGCAAGTCCGTCGCCATCAACAGCTTCGTCGTGTCGCTGCTCTACAAGGCCGAGCCGTCGGACGTCCGCCTCATCATGGTCG